>CAYWCH010000205.1:0-5027 GCA_964456715.1 uncultured Anaerolinea sp.
GAACCCGCAACCAATGGCTTAAAAGGCCACTGCTCTACCATTGAGCTACGCGCCCATGAAAAGGACGGCTTGTATTCTAACACGCACATCATCCTGCGTCAATAAACCAGTTGACGCTCATTTCCCTTCGCAGATGACTTGATATAATCAAACAATGCCCTCCACTGACAAGCGTTCGATCAACCTGCACGGAAAGATCATCGAATATTCCCTGAAGCAATCCCAGCGCTCACGGCGGGTGCGGATTTCAGTTTCTCAAAGCGGTGTCTCTTTGATCATCCCCTATGGCTATCCTCCACGCGATGGTGAAGCTTTCCTCGCGCGCAATGCAGATTGGATTCTGCAGCAACTCGAAAAACACCGCCGCCATGCCGACCGCACCAGACAAAAGTCCCTGCCGGCTGACGTAATCCTGCTGCGCGGGGTGCCCACCCGCATTGTCGTCATTGAAGAACCGCAGCGCAAGGCGCGCATCCGCGTGGACGAAGAGAAGGGCAACCTGGTGCTGCGCATCCCGGCAGGGAAACGCGCGGTCATCCCGGCAGGCCTTGAGAATTACCTGCGCGAATCGGCCAGGGACCAGATCGAAGCCTGTGTGGCTGCGCAGGCACGCCGCATGGGGGTGCGGCCAAAGACGATCGTCATCCGCGATCAGCGCACCCGTTGGGGAAGCTGTTCGAGCACGGGCACACTTTCGTTCAACTGGCGCCTCATCATGGTGCCGCCCACCGTGATGGAATATGTCGTCATCCATGAACTGGCTCACATGGTCCACCCCAACCATTCCACCGAGTACTGGGCTTTCGTCTCGCAGTACTATCCCGCTTACAAGGAAGCGCGCTCTTGGCTGCGGAAAAACGCTTCTCTGCTGCATCCGCCAATATTAACGGAACTCTAACTATCGCGAATTTTTTCAACAGGTATAATTCACTTATGAATTTTTCTCACCTCACCGAATTTACTCCGGAATTAAAAACCGAATGGGACGTTTTGCTGGCCAGGGGTATCAGCCATGTACCCTTTTTACGTTTCGAGTATCTGCAAACCTGGTGGTCCACTCGCGGCGGCGGAGAATGGCCGCAGGATTCGAGCCTGGTCATCATCACCGCTCACGAAGAGAACCAAACCATTGGCATCGCTCCATGTTTCATCGCCGAACGCTCCGGCAGAAAAACCCTCATGCTGCTCGGCAGCGTGGAGATCAGCGACTACCTCGATTTATTGGTGAAACCTCAGCACAGCGGCACATTTGCCAAAGGGTTGATTGAATGCATTAAGAACGATCTCGCACCGAAGTATGGAATTCAACAGGTGGAATTCGATAACATCCCCGATAATTCACCTACGATGAAGGCTCTGAAAAATGCCTGCATGGAATGCGGCCTGGATCCCACCATCAGTCCGTTGGCTCAATCTCCATACATCAGCCTCAATGGGGATTACGAGGAATACCTGGCCAGCCTGGACAAGAAGCAGCGTCACGAGATGCGCCGCAAGATGCGCCGTCTGCTCGAGCTGCCGCAGGGCACTGAATGGTACATCGCGTCCGATCCTGAGACGATCGATAGCGAAATCGATGAATTTCTGCGCCTGATGTCTTATGACGAAGAGAAGAAGAGATTCCTGACCCCGGCAATGAAAGAACAGATGCGCCTTTCAATGCTGGACGCCTTCAATCACAAATTCCTGCAACTGACCTTCCTCACCATCGGTGGAGAAAAAGCCGCTGCTTATCTGAATTTCGATTACAACAACCGTATCTGGGTCTACAACTCGGGCATCGATCCGCGGTTCTTCGAACACTCTCCCGGCTGGGTGCTGCTCATCCACCTCATCAAATGGTCCATCGAGAACGGCCGCTTTGAATTCGATTTCATGCGCGGCAATGAAGACTACAAGTACAAGTTCGGTGCGGTGGATCGTCTGGTGATGAGATTTTCAATTAATCTGTCTTGAAGTATACATCGGGGAATTTAGTTCATGAAGATAAAATGGCTTGTATTGATCTATCTTGCTTCGATCATCGTCGTTATCTATTCAACTTGTCTGTGTGTTGCTGCATTCATAGTAGTTACTTACATCCCACAAAATATTACGGTAAATCACAATCTTTCCAAGTTGACCTCCAGGCTGGAATCTTATCCCTTGCCCGCCAATTCAGAGATCATTGATGTCGAAAACTCCCTAAGTAAAAATGGTGGGAATGGCGATTATTGCATTTATTTAGTCCGGCTGACAATTTCCACCACCTCCGACAGCGAGACTATCCGCGCTTTTTATCAAGATGCGACGATACCAAGCCTGTATTATGGTGATGATTCTCCTTTGTCCATTTGGTTGGATATCCCCCCCGACCAGACGACCAATGGTCAGATGGAATACACCATCGAAATAAACGATATGACCGAGACAGTGTTCGATCTGGGATGCAAGAAATATTGAAGAAACAGAACCCCCCGGTTTCTTATTGAAAACCGGGGGGGGTATTTATCACCTGGCAAAATTTACATCTCTTTTTGTGCCCAGCGCGGGATCAACCGGTAGAAATAATCCACCATCACTCCAAAGGCTTCTTCGGAGATACGCTCGTTGATGCCATGGACTCGCGCGAGATCCGATGGTGTCATGACAAATGGCGAGAAGCGATAAACATGTTCGCAGATCTCATAGTAATTGCGCGCGTCCGAACCACCCAGCATGTTGTAGGGCGCAAACGGGATCTCGGGGAACAATTCACGCGCAGCGTTGGCGATGTGCATGTAAGCCGGCGCGTCGTCCGGAGAGACCGGCGAGGCTTCCCAGGCGTTGCCGCGTACAGGTTCGAATTGGACACGGTCATCTGCAATGATCTTGCGGATGCGGTCACAAACGCTGGCAATGGTTTCACCGGGCAGGATGCGCAGGTTGACCACGGCTTCGGCATGCCCGGGCAGGATGTTATCTTTAACACCGCCGCGCAGGATGGTGACCGCGGTGGTAGTGCGGATGGTGGCTGCTGTTTCACCTCTGCCCAGCAGGATCTTCTTGATTACGGGGGCAAAGAGCCACAGGTTGGCAAAGGCCATCTGCATCACAAACCCGGCTGATGCGGATAGATCGTTGAACATCTTGGTCACCGCACTGATCTTGGCCGGGAAGGGATGCTTCACCAAGCGGTCCAGCGCCCGGATCAGGATACCGGTTGCGGTATGGTTCGATGGGGTTGAGGAATGTCCGGCTTCGCCATCCACCCACACCTTAAGTGAAAGGTAACCCTTCTCAGCTACACCGATCACACCCGCCAGGCCGCTGAGGCCCGGGATGATGCCATCGTAGATACATCCGCCCTCATCCACCATTGCCGCCAGGTGCACTCCGCGTTTCTTAAGCAGCGCCACTATCTGTTTGGCGCCCACCCCCAGCACTTCTTCGTCAGATCCAAATCCAAACATGACCGTCCGCTCGGGTTTGTAACCATTTTTAATCAACGCCTCGGCTGCTTCCATCAAGGAGACCAACTGGCATTTTATATCGAGGGTTCCGCGCCCCCAGATGAACCCATCGGCGATCTTGCCCGAGAAGGGTGGATAAGTCCACTGGTCCAAAGAGGTCGCTTCGGCAGGTACCACATCTTGATGCGCGGCGAAAAGCACGGGGTCAAGCGATAAATCCTTACCAGTCCAGGTGAAAAGCAGGTTATTCTCACCAATGACTTCCTTCTTCATGGCCTTGTGGACGAGCGGAAAATCCTTTTCAAGCACTTTATGCAGAGCCACAAAATTTGCCGGCACGTTTTCGGAAGGATTCTCATGGGTGATCGTTTCCTGCTTGATCACATTGGAGAGATGTTTCCCCGCGGTTTTTATATCCGCCTTGAATTCGGGCAGCTCAACACCCGGCAGGTTGATCTCAATTTTTTTAGAAGCCTTCTGTACCGAAAGATAGGTTCGCACAAGAAGGAAAGCAATGACCAATAACAAAATGGCTATGACGAGTATGACGATTTGTAGGGGATCCATTGTAACCTCGGGTGAATTTTGGATTATTTGCAGCAGATTGAATTAATTCGCTCAGAGATTATAGCATCGCTTTTCCATGAGCGAAAAATCTGGCAAGACAGTTCAACCTACTTCCAGGCTTGCGTCAACCGATTGTAAGTTGTCTCAAGATCTTCGGGTAAGACGCGGGCCTCGCCCACGGTGGACATGAAATTGGTGTCGCCGTTCCAGCGCGGCACAATGTGAATGTGCATATGTTCAGCGATTCCTGCCCCGGCTGCCACCCCCAGATTGATCCCCACGTTGAACCCTTGCGGTTTATACACCTTGCGCATCACCTTGATGGTCTCGTTGACCAATTCCATCATCTCCGTGCGGATCTCCGGCGTGAGCGCATCCAGCGAAGGGTGGTGTTCAAAAGGGACAACCATGGCATGGCCGCTGGTGTATGGAAATCTGTTCAAGATAACATATGCCAGTTTTCCGCGGTGAACGATCAGGTTTTCGGGTCCATCTTCTATTTCAGGGGCAGCGCAAAAAATACACTTGCCGGGATTCTGATAGTTGGTGATGTATTTCATCCTCCAGGGAGACCACAGTGTATCCATGCTTGTTCCTCCACAATTTGATAGTTCATTTTACACTTTTTTTTCAAATATGATATTTCCCCAATTTTGCCGGTGGTTTAAGGTAAAATCAAAAAACTGATCGAATTTTGGGAGAGTGTATGATTCAGATCAACCTTCATCCATCCGGAGTTTGTCAATGAGCGGCAAGATTCGCCTCTTGATCGTGGATGATTACCCTGTGGTCGTTGCCGGGTTGATGGCGATGTTTGAGGATCATGATGAGATCAACGTGGTCGGTGTGGCCAACAACGGCTTTAAAGCCATTGAAATGGCCAGGACCTTTCACCCGCAAGTGATCTTGATGAACGTATCCATGCCAGAAATGGACGGCATCGAGGCCACGCGCCGGATCAAAAATGAACTCCCTGAGATCAACATCGTGATGTTCTCGGGGTTGAGCAGCAATGACAAGGTTATGCCC
>CAYWCH010000206.1:0-4271 GCA_964456715.1 uncultured Anaerolinea sp.
TTATTCAAATTTATTGCAGACAAATAGGGATTGGAAATTTTCTGCGATTACGTTTGCTTCAAAAATGGTTTCTCTATACAATACCTGAAAGCAACCACCAGGTATCTGGCAGATTGATTTTTAGGGCGAGGGTATGCATAAGAATGAGTTGAGAACCAAGCAGAAGTGGGCTCTTCCAGTTGTATGGAACCGTTTGCTACCGGGTCTGGAAATTGGCATCATTTGCCTGGCTGCCCTGTGGATTGGCCGGAAGTATCTCAATTTTGACTCAAACACAGTCGTTGAGGGCGGAGAATATTTCCTAACGACTTTGTCCCACCATATATGGTCCTTGTTGAAGGAATGTGGCCCCTGCATTTTTTGGAATGGACAGGTTAACGGCGGTTATCCGGCTTTCACCGAGCTGCTTGGAGCCCCCTTACATCCTTTGGTGATCATCACAACATTGCTGTTTGGCGTGATTAACGGCTCCAAGGTTGTCGTACTTGTGAGTATTTTCCTGGTCGGTTTGGGTCAATGGTGGCTGGCCAGGGAAATGAAACTTGGCATTGCGGCCCGCCTGTGGGTAAGCATTCTGGCTATGTTGGGTGGTCATGTTTTCGGAAAGTTACAGGCTGGCGATGTCCCTTTGGTGTTGTCAATTGCTTCGGCCAGCCTGATCCTGCCGATGTTTATCCGGTTTAAAAAAGATCCGAGTTGGCGGAATACCGTTCTGATCTCGATCATTCTGGCGTTCACCTGGCTTTCGGGGCAGGGGTATATCCAGATCATCGTTATCCTGGCCTATCTCCCCGTGATTTTCATTTTTTTGCTGCAGGCCGGAGAAACGAAATTTTCCCTTTGGAAGAAAGCTTTCACCGCGCTGGTTCTTTCGGTGGGATTGATCTCCACTCTGCTCATTCCGCTTGTTCATTTCATCGGTAGCTGGCAAAAGATACTGGCATACAAACTGGATTCAATTCAGCCGTTGGTTTACTCGTTCACGAACCTGGTAATCAATGATCGAGAGTTCTACGACACCACTGCTTTTGACAAGACTATTACCCCCTGGGCGCATATCAATTACATCGGCTGGATTCCGATCATCCTGATGGTGTTGGGATCGATCTACCTGTTTGTAACAAAGAAAAGAAAAAACATGGGTTTTTTATGGCTGGCCATGACAATGGTTTTTGTTTTCTCCAGCCGCGATATATATATTCCATTCAGAAACCTGGCATTCATCGAACAATTACGATCGATCAATGTGGGAGCCAGCCTGGCAATACAGCCATTGCTTGCACTAACTGCGGTTGGGATGAATGTTTTGTTCAATTTTCACTGGCCAGAAAAGCAATTAGGTGAGCTTACTCAAAATGACCGGGTACAACTTGATATCACCCGCTGGCTCGCGCTGATTGCTTTGGTCTTCTTTTCGATCAGATCCCCTTATCAGTTTGGAAAGCAATACCTGGGATTACATGTCATAAATGTGTCACAGCAAGATGTAAGCATGTTGAAAACCGATTCTTCACAGTGGGTGGAACAACTCAACTTCGACTGGTTGCCGTCTTTACTCGAAAACAACGCAAAGGTAATCATTCCCCCCGAACCCTGGTCGTGGAAAGGCAGGGAGGAGGTCGGCCCGTTATTGCGGGTGGCAGACAGCCGCAATGAACCGGATGCGACCGGAATAGTGCAGACCCAGGGTGTGCTCTACTTGATCCGCGACGATTCACAGGAGTATGCCATGGTGACAACGGGCGATCAAAGTGTGCCCTGTTCCGCGCACGCCCTGGGAGGACGGATTGATGTTACCTGTACGACCGATGGCGGCGGTCAACTGGTGGTGCGCGAATACTACTGGACGGGTTGGCAGGCCCGGATCGATGATGAGAAAACCCAGTTGGACGCAGAAGCCGATTTCCTCACGCTCACCTTGCTGCCTGGAACGCACACAGTTCGACTCGAATACCGGCCCTGGGATGTTTATGTAGGAATGGGGTTGTCGTGCCTGGGGATCATTTTGTGTTGTGTTCTTTGGCTTAAAAAGGAAAACTCACAGCCGGTAACTGTGAGTTGATAAAAAGCAGAGTCGTTGTTATTCTTGTTTCTTCGGTTTTCTATCCCTGCTCTGCCAGAGAGTCAAAAGTGTGCCCACTGTAATGATCAATACGATGGCAATCGTCCCAAAGACCACACCTGTGGTGGTCACCTGGTCGGAGGCAACTTCCGGGGCGACGTGTGCCTCGTTGGTCGCTTTTGATCCCATCATTGCCTGGTCATCGTTCGTATTGGATGCGGTGGATGACTCTTGGTTCTGACCCATCGCAGTGCGATTGGATTTGGTGATGGTGCGGTTGTCATCTTTTGGCGGGACCGGACCGCTGATCCATATTGTGAAAATCACCATACCGATCACGAGCAGTACCAGCAGTATTCGGGAAACAATACCGCTACCCATCTTGAGAGAATGGAGCTTTTTTTTCTTTGAGTTCATAATTTTCTAATTATTTTACTTGAAAATGGCTTAATATGTCATCTTCCAACTGTAAATAACCAACCTGGTCCTTAACAATCTTAAGTACCGCGTCAGATAGGAGAGGAGTGGTGGACGGATTGGGCGAACCGAACGGGATTAATAGGTTTTCCCTTGTAAGTTGTGTTACCAGTTGTGAATTCAGCACATTTTTCCATGATTCCAAACCGCTTTCGCGAATTGGCAGAAATCCAGCAGCCTGTGACCAACGGTTGACAAAATCGGGATCGGAAAGATATTGAAGTAATATCAGACTATCCTGCCTGTTGGCGGTGGAGAGCGAGGGGATACACCATGCCCAAACTTTGACCAGTGAAATCGATTGATCTACACTTCCGGGAACAGGCGCAATATCCACACTTTTTGGCATAGATTGAAGGTACTGGGTGGACCAGATGATGGCGTACTGCGACTGCAGACCCAGTAAGGATTGCCAGGATTGGTCAAAATCAGTAAAATCGCTGAGCCAATACGGGAAAGCACCTTTGCGAGCACCTTCGTTTAAGAGCATGAGAGTGAGATGAAGCGGATCCCGTTCGATCACGGGTTTGCCATTCTCGTCAGCAAAATGGCCGCCGGCAGAAAGGTAGATCTGCGAGATCACCGCAGCCGTGCTGTCGGCTGCCGGAAAAGCAATCACACTGCCACGGTTGATCAGCTCATTCCAGGATGCGGGCGGTGTCGATGATTCAATCGGATGATAGGCGAGAACAAGGGCGTCACCCCCAAAGGGGATACCGTAGATTCGGTCATTGACCTGTGAGGATTGCTTTGCGTACGGAAGCCAATCAGGGTCATCCAAACCGACCGCATTGCTGCCGAGTGAATACAGACGGCCATCATCGACTGCGGCGTCCATGGATGGATAGGGAAGCGCGATCAATGCCGGCAGCGCTGCCGGAGCCACATCGGAGGTGGCACCCAGCATGTCCAGAAGGCCGCCTTTACCTTCAGCAGGCTTGATCCGGATCTCGACGGTGTACTGGGGGTGTTCTGTTTCAAACGCATTCAGACGGTCTTGCAAAATGCTGCCAGCCACCGACCCATTGCTGGGGTCCAATTGCGGGGGCAGCCAGATTACCAGGGTCGTCACCGCGGCGGTTCCACCGGGGGTCGGGGGAGTTTGGGTGGCTGGCTGGCTGCTCATAATACTGGCAGTTGCGGTCGGGGCAGTTGAAGTTTCAGTCAGCGTAAATAGATCCTGCCACTGGCATCCTGCCATCAGACCCAGAACGCATAAGAACAGAAGGCCGATCGGGATCAGGTATTTACGCAGCCGGATCGAGCTCAATCCGGGCTGGGAGTTGTGCTGCCTGGATGAGTTCATCAGAGATCGATCGGATTCCTCAATAACTCGCGCATCAATTTTAACCCATCATTGATGTCACCCAAATCGGCCATTTCGGACGGCGAATGGATGTATCGGGTGGGGATGGAAAGACAGCCGGCGGGAACCCCTGCGCGCGTGACCTGGATGGCGCGGGCGTCGGTGGTGCCTCCCCTAAGGATCTCCAATTGGTAGGCAATATTGATCTTTTCAGCGCAGGCGCGCATTAGAGCCACGATACGCGGGTCAGCCAGCATGCCTTCATCGCGTACCTTGATGGCAGGACCTTTACCCAGGGCAACTTCCATCTTGGCTCCGGGGGTATCGCCCACAGCGGTCACATCGATAGCAATGCCGAGATCAGGGTCGGAACTGTACGCGGCAGCAGTGACGCCGCGGATGCCCACCTCTTCCTGAGTGCTGAAG
>CAYWCH010000206.1:4281-5015 GCA_964456715.1 uncultured Anaerolinea sp.
GATCAACTGGTGCGGGGTTTCTCCAATGGTTTTGATGAGTTCGATCAAAACCGCACACCCCAGCCGATCATCCAATGCCTTCGAGACCACACGGTTGCCAAGCATCAGGAAGGGCTGGTCAAAATAGCCCAGTTCACCGATCTTAACCGGGCAATCTTCAGGGCTGGAGGCACCCACATCAATGAACAGATCGGTGATAGCCGGAACTTTACTGAGATCCTCGCGGCGGTCGCAATTGACAATGCCACGGGTGCCGTTCAGGAAGACCACGTGCGCCGCCATGCAGTTGATGGGGTTCAACGCGCCGATCTGCGAGAAACGGACAAATCCGTGTTTATCCACGTGAGTGACGATCACACCTACTTCATCCATGTGTGCTGAGAGCATGATCGTCAGACCATTGGCATTCTTCTCACCTTTGATCGCGATCAAATTTCCCAGGGCATCGACCTTGAGGCTGGACACATGGGATTCGATCTGAGATTTGATGAAATCGCGGATCTTGCCTTCATAACCGGATGGACCGGGGACAGCGACGAGTTTTTGGATTAGTTCTTTCATTGCAACTCCTGCATCAAGATTTGATGATCGGGCCATGATCAGCCTCGGGGTGTTTCCAATACTTCGCGGGTGATCTCGCAAAGGGTCAAATAGACCAGGTTCAATGTGTTTTCCCAGTCTTCAAGCCGTGACAGAAGCACGGCAGTGTGAGCATAGCGCCCCGGCACAGAAAT
>CAYWCH010000207.1:0-5013 GCA_964456715.1 uncultured Anaerolinea sp.
TAATGGACGCTGCTTGACCTGCGTATGAGGTATCTATTGACCAATTCACCCGCCACTCAATCCGTGCTATTCAAGAAACGATGGCAGATCATTCTCTGCCTGGTGGTGCTATTCGTGCTCGCCCTGGGCATACGCGTCTACGACCTGACCGATCTGCCGTTTGATTTTCACCCGGCAAGGCAGTTCCAATCCATGCTCAAATCCAGGGGGATGTTCTACCGGGCTGAAAAAGAGGCTCCCGAGTGGCAGCGCGACATGGCACTGCTGGAATGGCGCAACCAACCCGTGCAGGAGCCCGAGATCATGGAACGGCTGGCCGGCTGGACCTACCAATCGATCGGCAGGGAGGACGTGTTCTTTCCACGCCTCTACGCCAGCCTGTTCTGGTTGATTGGCGGGGTGGGACTCTACCTGCTGCTCAAGAAGCTGGTCTGCGTTGACGGGGCGATATTTGGATTGAGCTTTTATCTATTCTGTCCGTACGGCATCTCCGCCAGCCGGGCCTTCATGCCCGACCCGTTGATGGTGGCACTGCTCATCTGGACGGTCTGGGCGGTCTGCCGCTGGAACGAGAAGCCCGGATGGGGCAGGGCGGTGCTGGCCGGTTTGCTCGGCGCCCTGACCATCTATGCCAAGCTGACGGCGATGTTCTACGTGGGTGGAGCGATGATCGCGCTGGCGATCGGAAAATACGGCTTCAAGAAGGCCATCCGCAGCCTGCAGGTGTGGGCGATGGGTATTCTTGCGCTGCTGCCCGGATTGATCTACAACGTGCTGGGGATCTTCGTGCTCGGTTTCATCGGAAAGTCCGCGGTGATCAACCGCCTCATCCCGTCCATGCTGATCGATCCGCTGTCTTATATTCGATGGAACAACATGATCGTCACCGTGACCGGGATCGCCGCCTTTTTGCTGGGTCTGTTCGGCATTGCCCTGCTGGATAACCGGGAAAAGCGTTCAATGGTGCTTGGATTGTGGATTGGGTACATTCTCTTCGGGGCTTTCTTCATTTATTACTATACTACCCACGATTATTACCACCTGGCCATCATCCCGTTCACAGCGATCGGGCTGGCAGCCGTTGCAGACGCGTTGGTGAAACGGGCAGGGGGGGTGGTCAAACCAGGCTGGTTCTTCAGGTCAATGACGGTTGTTCTGCTGTTTGCCTGCATCGGTGAGACCATGTGGCAGGTACGCAATGACTTCAAGCGCAGCGATTACCGCAGCCAGGCGCAATTCTGGCTCACACTGGGCGACGAGCTGCGCGGTTCCAGTTCGTTGGGGATGACGGACGACTATAACGGACGTCTGGCTTATTACGGATGGTACGAAGCTGCCTACATGCCCGACATGAACGAGCTGACCCACCGTGCCCTGGCGGGGCACAGCGGCGACATGGCAGCGACGTTCGCGGATCTGGCCGTTGGGCACAAATATTTCGTGGTCACGATGTTGGATGATCTCAACACCGTCCCGGAGTTCAAGGCTTTTCTGGACCAGACCTATCCGGTGTACGATTCCGGAGAGGGATACATCATCTATGATCTGCAGGGGCAGAAGTGAGCAATTTTGGAGGCAAGATGGATTCAAATGTGGTGAACAAGTGGTTCGTGCCCGCGGGGATCGCCGCAGGCGCGGTGCTGGCGCTAATCGGTGGCATCATAGGTCGATCGATAATGGGCTGGATTCTGTTCGTGCTCGGCATTGCGCTGGCCGGTGGATTGCTGGCCTGGCGGTTCGCGCAGGTGAAGGCGTTTTTTTTGAATAACCGGCCTTGGAGTTTGATTGGAGCGGTTGTATCCGCCACCCTGCTCGTCACAGCCGTGGTGCTGATGCTGGTCTCGAAGGTCGGCGCAATGAACCAACCGATGGCACCGGTGCAGCTTTCACAGATGCCCATTTCAGCTGCGACCGCTGAGCCGGCGACGGCCACCGCGACCCCGGCCCCGACCCAGACCCCGCTGCCGACCGCGACGATCACACCCACGCCGGTGGGTCCGGTCTTTGTGTGTCTGAATGAAAATACACGGGTGGGGTACAGCTTCAGGGTGGCGCCGCGCAAGGATGCTGCCTTTGGTGGCGAGGCGCAGTGGGGTTCGTGCTTCACCGTGGATGGCAAAGCACAAGGCTTTCCGGGCTGGTATCACGTGACCATTGGCCAGGAAGGCACGGTCATTGGCGTTTCGATTGATGTGGACGAGACGAAGATCCTGCTCTGGGTGGACGGCTATTACCTGGAGAGTTTCGGGGTTGATCTGGAGACGCTGCCGGAGATCGAAGTTCTCAATCCGTAATGGAAGTGGATACCGGGAGGTAAGAATCTCCCGGTTCTTTATTACAAAATAATGCGTATAGCCATATATCCAATATTTTTATAACATCTATAAGTCACAAAACAGATAAAATGCCTGCAAGAGCATTCTGTAAAATTCTTGTTGATGGATTCAGTGCAGATTCCGGGAGTGATCTTTACTCCCGGAATCTTTAATTACAGCGGTCTGGGGAAGAGAAATTATTGAAACCGGAGTACTGGATATATAATTCAATTCAAGTGAAACAAAAATTTCAATTATTTGATAAAATTCAAATAGATTTATTCCGGGGAGATAAATGCATAATAATATGGCGAACAAATTTCTCGCAGGTGGTGTACTCTTTTCGATAATTTCAATTGGTTGCTACACCTTTTACCCAATTAAATTCTTGTTGTTCATTCAAGCAACCTCCATTGTTTTATTAGTTGGTATTCTTGTATTTGTAATAGAGTTCATGCGATTCAAAAAGAATGAATTTAGATCAGTTCGCCTATCGTTTCTCCCGATAATTATTTATGGGTTAATGAATTTTGGTTTCTTCTTCATTACAAAACAGCAAATTACTATTTTATGTATTTGCTTTTCGGTGTATCTTCTTTCTCTAGGGGTTTCATTGAAATTGTATGAAAGAAAAGTAGGAAAAAAGATTGAGAAACCTCTATTTACGCCCAGATGGCAATAAGATTCTATGCTGTTCAACTAGTCAATTAACCAATGGAGATTAGTTTGGCTCGTTGTTCTAAAGAAAACCCTCAAGTAAAAATCGAAGAGAAATCAAGTGGTTTACCTGGAAAAGCATATTAAAAGTATCATTGTTGATGGATTAATTGCAAATTCCGGGAGTAAGAACACTCCCGGATTCTTTAATTACAGCGGTAGGGGGATGCTTTCTGAATTATCTAGCCAACTTTGACGCAATCGCGGCCGGATTGTTTGGCCTCGTAAAGGGCGCGGTCGGCGCGGCTGAACAGCTCATCGATCGCGAAGACGGCGCCATCGGTGGTTGAAATGCCAACGCTCACGGTCATGGCGATCTTTTTCTTGTCGATGGTGAACAGGTGAGCGCGGATATCCCTGCACAGGCGTTCAGCGATCTGGTTCACAGCAGGCGGGTCCACCTCGGGCAGAAGGATGACAAATTCATCGCCGCCCCAGCGCCCGAGCAGGTCGATTTGACGCACATTGCGCTTGGAGCACTTGATCACTTCCTGGATCACGCGGTCGCCGGCAATATGCCCCAGCGAATCATTGATATGTTTCAGTTGATCGATGTCAAACAGGATGATCGATACCGGGCGGCCAAAGCGGCTGGCACGTCCCAACTCCAGGTTGGCCAACTCCAGAAAGCCGCGCCGGTTGAACACCCCGGTCATTTCATCACGGACCGCGCGGTCTTCCAGTTCATTGATCAGGCGCGAGCGTTCGATGGCGTTACTGAGCACGTTGGCGAACTGCTGATACATTAACAGGCTATCCTGGTCCCACTTGCGTTGAGATCTGACCATTTCGATCCCAAGGCAGCCAAGGATCTTTTGATCAGCCCGCATGGGGAAGATTGCCATCGATTGAACATCATGGATTTTGAAATTATGCTTTTCGAAAATCGCGTCGTTTGGCAGGTCGTCGATACTGTTAAAGATGATCGGCTGTTCAAGCCACTGTCTATTGGTTTTAAACTCGGCCGCCAGAGGCACTTCATGATAATCTGCCTTCCGTGAAGGAATGCCGGCAGCGCACCATTCGTGGGTGATCGTCAGGGTTGCGGCGATCGCGTCATACCGGAAGACGTTGCAGACATCCACCTCCTCGAGCTGGCCAATAATCTCCAGGGCGCGGCCGATTTCTTTATCCAGCTCGCTTGACGGCAGATTGATGAAGCGGGTTGAGATTTCGGTGAGTTGTTCCTCAAATTGGGAGCGGTGGCGCAGGATCTCTTCAGCCTTTTTCCGCGGGGTGATGTCTTCGATGGAAAGGATCACTTTGGCAAGCGAATCTTGGTAGCCGGCACTGACAGACCAGTGAATATTGACTTTGATCGATTCACCATCCAGCGTATTGTTCAACCCTTCCAGGTCGAACTCATTTCTGCCGGCAGCAATCATTTCAATCTGATGGATGATGCCCGCGCGCGTGGCATCGCGAACAATTCGGGTAAAATTGGCAAACAATTCCTGCTTGGAACCGGCATGCACCAGGCGCAGGGCGGCTTCATTAACATCCAGGACTTTAATCATCGAGGTGATGCGTTTCAATTCGTCTGGTTTTGTCTCAAAATAGGCGCGGAAATCGACGATTCCCATTTGCTTCAGTTGGTCGACATATTGTTTGACCTGCGAAAAGTCCTCTTCCCAAAGGGAGATCGGTGAATCTTCGAAGATTGAACGGTAGCGCGTTTCGTTAATCCGCAACGCTTCTTCCATTTGCTTTCGATCGGTGATATCGCGTGCCACCCAGATCACCGTATCGGCAGTGACAGGTGAGACCGAAGCGGAGAACCACAGGGTTTTATCGTTGATCTGAAGCGAGTATTCGAACTCGGATTTCTGATGGGTGTCGAGAGAATGGTGAATATACCGGATGAATTCGTCCGCTTTGGGTTTATCAAATACCTCTTTGAGCGTTTTGCCAAGCAGATCGTTCGGTGGCAGGAAGAAAAGATTGGTGTTCGTTCCGACGATCTTTTTGTAGCAGCCCTCCC
>CAYWCH010000208.1:0-4987 GCA_964456715.1 uncultured Anaerolinea sp.
ATCTACATCTAAATGCGCTTATGACACATCCGATTGGCGGGTGCATATCTGGAATGTGAACGGTGATCCAATGTATCCCGGTTATGAGGGTTTCTACTTGTATGCAACAATGTGGGATCTTCCTGAAGGAACGCGGGCGACCTACAAGCTGCTCGAGGGTTTCGAAGGACTGACGATCGCTCCCAAAGGCACTGCTTTAACCTATAATTTTTATGGTGGTGGGGCCATCCTCGCCGATTTCATGGCTTCACCTGTGGTAGCCACTGTCGATGGCGTTGCCATCATCCAGGTCACAGCCGCGGGATGCACCTTTGTTTACGAAGTTGAAATAGACGCCACAGTCCCTGTCTACTAGGGCGAGGGTGGTTGTGTTTATTAAGTATTGAAAAGATATGGAAAAGCGGTGCGAATCAACTCGCACCGCTTTTTATACTTACCAGTGGTATTTCAATCCATCGAAACGCACACCTAAGCAATTGGGTTATTGGATGGTGAAGTAATACGTTTTATACAGGTTGCCGTTCACATACAGATTCATATAGGCTTCACCGCTCTTCCATGAGGACTTCGGTGTGATGTAGAAGTAATACTTGCCGTTGCCCTTGGCCGTGGTCTCCGATGAGAAGATCGCGGTGCCATCATAGTAATACCATTCAGCCCTAAAGGTACTGCTCGGGTAATTGCGGATATGGAAGTAGAAATAGATATCGTCATACTTCCCAAATGTGTCCATCGGATTGATACACGTGTATTTGGACTTGTCGATCGATTCGCAGAACGATTCATCCTCGATGGCCGGATAGGGCGTGGCGGTCGGCTCGGCTGGAACGAGGTACACCTCTTCGTCAGCATCATTGGACGTGCCCGAATCCGACCAGGCGCTGTAGAACGGAAAACAGGCTGAGATCAGCCCTGCTCCGATCAATAGCATGATGGATATGGTGATTACTCTCTTCATTTTTCATCTCTCCTTGTGTCTGAATGGTTTTGGAAAAAAGACGAGAAATTATTTATATCCTTTATGTAGATTATACACGCAGAATGGATTCATTCCATGCTACCTTTCGCTCTGACTGAATAGAGAAAATCGGTGAATCACTCTGGAAGAATTCTTGCCTGCATAACCCGCATTCCCATGTAAAATAACTTTATGAAATCTCGAGTCGCCATCATCGGAGCTGGACCGGCCGGCATGACCGCCGCGCTCTTTGCTGCCAAGGCTGGAGCGCAGGTGACCCTGCTCGACAGCAACGCCGTGGTGGGGCGCAAGCTGCTGGTTACCGGCAGCGGACGGGCCAACCTCACCAACCGCGCTGTTGGCGCGGACCGTTACGCCTGCGCCGACCGCGCCTGGATGGAAACCCTGCTGAACCGCTTCGGCCATGAAGATCTGCTGCGTTTTCTGAATGAGATCGGGGTGCTCACCTGCTCCACCGCCGACGGCTGGTTCTACCCGGTTTCTGATTCAGCCCACACCGTAGCAGCTGCCTTTCACGCCGCCCTGCGCCGTGCCGGCGTGGACCTGCGCCTGGGTTGTCGCGTCACGGCTATACGCAAATCAAAGGATGGGTTCGTACTCAAATTGGATGGTCAGGACGATCTCACCTGCCAGCGCTTGATCGTCGCGGCCGGCGGCAAAGCTTACCCGACACTCGGCTCCAAAGGTGAGTTGTTCCCCGCGCTCGCATCGCTCGGTCACACCGTGCTGCCCCTCGTCCCCGCCCTGGCACCCGTCACCTGCGAGATGAAGGAGGTTCACAAATTGCAGGGCGTGCGATTGGATGCGCAAATATCGTTAATTGTAGGGGCACAGCATGCTGTGCCCCTACCCCAACGCGATCAAATACCCCAACCGGTTGCCGAAACCACCGGAAACATCATCTTCACCGAATGGGGGCTGAACGGCCCCGGAGTGATGGATCTATCGCATCACATCTCGCGGAATCCCGAAACCCGTTTTGAACTGCGGCTCAACTTCCTGCCCGGGCTTGAGGACGCGGTTCGCACCCTCATCAGGGAGCACCGCCGCGCGGCGATCCCCCTGGCAGTGATCCCCGGTGGAGCGCTGCCCCCCAAACTTTCGAACTTTCTCATCGCGCGCGCCGGGCTGCGGTCTGACGCTCTGCTCTCGAAGACCAGCGACGCCCAACTGGACGCGCTGATGGCGCAGATCACCGCCCTGCCCCTGCAGGTAACCGGGGTGCGCGGCTTCGAATTTTGCCAGGTCAGTGCCAGCGGTGTGCCCGTCAGCGAAGTGGACCCGGCGACCATGGGATCCAAAGTTGTGCCGGGGCTGTACCTGGTCGGCGAGACGCTGGACGTGGTCGGTCCGTGCGGCGGCTATAACCTCCAATTCGCTTTCAGTTCCGGCGCGGTAGCCGGGATGGAGATTAATCAATAACGGCCTCTCACGAGGTCGTTTTCGTTCTTATTGTTCTGTCGTCCAGATGCTGAAATCGTCATAGCTGATTGAAACTTGGAACTTTTCCCGGGTGAAAGTTTCCTTCGGTTTAATCAAGAATATTCGAAAGCAAATTTCACCTGGAAAGTGGCTTTTGCGCTCACCTGTTGATGAGTATTGATTAAATGGAACCCGCCGCTAAAAATAACCCGAATAAGTACCCGGCCAGGGTGCTGAAAAGGGCCACCAGCGCAACATAGGTCACGGTTTTTCTTCCACCCATCACCTTGTTCAGCACGAGCACGGATTGCAGCGAGAGTTCAGGGTCGGCCAGGAGGTACGAAAGCAAAGGCCCGCGCGCCATCCCCAGGTCGAGGAACATCTTGGCGACCGGTACTTCCACAAGGGTCGGGAAATACATGAAAACGCCGAACAACACCGCCACAAAGTTGGCTAAAAGTGTATTCTGTCCGGCCACCGTGCGCACCCAGACCTCAGGAATGATCACCTTGACGACTCCCGCCGCGAAAACACCAATGATCAACAGGGGGAAGATCTGCTTGACGAACTTCCAGGTTTCCCAAATCCAGCCACCGAGTTCTTCCCTTGTAAAAGCCTTCTTAGTAATAATGGCGATGGAAATCAAGAGAAGAATCACCCCAACCAAGCGGCCGGTGATGCCAATTGACAAAGACCCGATCTCTTCTTTCATCGCCGCGATCAGGATGGTGAAGGCGATGAAGATCAAGGCGGCGTAAGTCCACCTGTTAAACCCGTCAAAGATATTTTCAAATCCCTTCCAGGCTGTGATCCCGATCACAAGGAGCATGACGATCAGCAAAGCCCCCTGGATGGTCAGGTTCATGGTCGATAGCGTGCCGCTGAGGGATTCCGCCCATTCAAATGGCAGGGTGATCCGCGCGAAAACATTGGTAAACAGGCCTACCTGCAAAGTGCCAACGATCAATACTGCGATCAGCAGGCAAAAAAGCACCCACACGGCCGGTTTAACCCGGGCTTTTTGATCGAATACCCCGGTGGCTGAGATTTCAGCCATCCGTTTGTTCTCTTCCTTGCGGAAGATCCACGCCATGATCAATCCGATGATGATGCCAAATAAAATTGAAAGGATCAACCGAGAAATGGCGATATCCATGCCAATGGTCGCGCCTGTGTAGGTAATGGCCAGAATATTGATGGCTGGCCCGACGAAGAGAAATGTGATGGCCGGTCCGAGCCCTGCGCCACGCTTCCAAATACCAGAGAAAAGGGGCAGGATGGTACAGGAACACACCGCAAGGATGAATCCGCCCAGCGCGGATGCCGGGTAACTGATCCACTTGGGCGCTTTTGGTCCCAAAAATCGGGTGATCGACTCCTTGGGGATCATGGAACTCATAAAACCGGCAATGATGAAAGCCGGCACCAGGCAAAGCAGCACATGGGCTGCCAGATAATCCAACAAACCCGTCCACCCCGACCAGAGTAAAGCACCAATATATCCGATCACGCCATCCATAATGCCTTCTTCGCAAAAGAATATTTAGTAAGGAAATGGTTTTAGGCGGCAGTTCAATCCGCCCATATCCGGATTATCCTGCCTTCAACCAGCCCGCGATCTCGGTTTCAGTGGGGATCCGCCCTGAAGAAACCACCTTGCCATCGATCACCAAGCCGGGTGTTGAAAGGATGGGGAACTTCATAATCTCATCCATATCGGTGACCTTTTCAAACTCAGCTTGCATCCCGAGATCCGCCGCCACCTTGCGCGTGATCTGTTCCAGACGTTTGCAGTTCGCGCAACCCGAGCCAAGTATCTTGATATTCATTTATGCTTTCCTCCAAAAACGCCGTATAATACATTCAATATTATGAATATATCAGAGTATACACCCAATCCTCAACAAATGGCAGATGTTTTTGCCCTCATCGGTCAACCTGCCCGTCTCAATATTCTGCTCGCAATTGGCAACGAGAAAGCCTGCGTGTGCCAACTCGAAGCGCTGCTGGACCAACGGCAGGCATACATCTCTCAACAATTGATGCTGCTGCGCGATGCCGGCCTGGTCGAAACAGAGCGGTCCGGGCGCTTCATTTTTTATCACCTCACCGATCCGCGCTGGCTGGAACTGATCAAACAGGCAGCCGGGATCCTTGGCTTGACCCTCCCCACCTTTGAACTCCCCGAGATCAGCGGATACAGTTACTCCCCCACCCCGAACGATTCTGACAAATAATTGGAGATTCCCATGAGTGAAACGATCCCCAACCAACCCCGCTTGAAATTACTCGACCGCTTTTTGACCCTGTGGATCTTTTTAGCCATGGGCATCGGCGTGGCGCTGGGATTCTTCATCCCCGGCAGCAAGGATTTCATCAACCGTTTCGCCGTCGGCACCACCAACATACCCATCGCGGTCGGTCTGATCCTGATGATGTACCCGCCGCTGGCCAAGGTGCATTACGAAGAGTTGGGCGACGTGTTCCGCAACCGTAAGGTGCTGCTGCTCTCGCTGATCCAGAACTGGGTCATCGGTCCGCTGCTGATGTTCCTGCTGGCGGTCGTTTTCCTGCGCGACAAGCCCG
>CAYWCH010000209.1:0-1116 GCA_964456715.1 uncultured Anaerolinea sp.
TTTCTCCCTGGTTGCCCTGAAGGATGACGTGTTTTCCTGGTGTTTCGTTTCTCAATTGTTGAAGGTCCGATCTGCGGCAGTCCAACCAGGGAGAAACGAAACACCAGGAAAACACGTCATCCTTCAGGGCAACCCGGCAGTGATGACTGCGTCGGGAGCGTTGATCTTGCTTGAAGTACAGCCAGCCGGGAAAAAATGGATGGCTGGCAAAGATTTCATTAATGGAAACCCTGATTGGGAAAATATGAATGAGAACGGAGAGATTTAATTTGACCGAAAAATCACTCCGTTTTCTTTGTTTTGGCATGGGCGCAATCGGCACCTATATTGGGGGATCGCTGGCTGCTGCGGGGTATCCCGTCAGTTTTTTGGAGCGCCCTGAAACGAAGTCAACACTCAAAGATCATGAATTATCGGTTGAGACTCCGGAGGGAGTCAAAAGGACAGGCAATTATGCCATCCATTATTCATTGGCAGACGCCATGAAAGATGGCCGATTTGACGTTGCCCTTCTGGCAGTAAAATCCTTCGACACTGCTGCCGTGGTCGAATCGATCCGGCCGTATGCCGGAAAATTCCCTGTCGTTCTCTGCCTGCAAAATGGCGTGGAAAACGAAATTCTTCTCGAAGATGTCATGGGACCGGGCAAGGTGATCGGAGCTTCAATCGCCACCGCGGTCGGCAAACGCGGCTCAGGAGATGTCTTTGTGCAAAGGATGCGGGGAATGGGTGTGGAATCCACGCATCCTCTATCCGCGAGAGTGATCGAAGCTTTGAATGATGCCGGTTTGAATGCCCGGGGATATCCGAACCGCGATGATCTTAAATGGTCAAAGATGCTGACCAACCTGCTTGGAAATGCCACTTCGGCAATCTTGGATTGGACCCCGGCTCAAATATTCTCTCACCGCGGCATCTACCGGCTTGAGGTGGCTCAAATTCACGAGACCCTTGCGGTCATGAAAAGACGCAGCATCCGGTTGGTGAACCTGCCCGGAACACCCATCAAGCCATTGGTCTGGGTGATGATGCACCTGCCTTCGTTCATCAGTCAGCCGATCAGTTCTCTGGCTCTGGGCAAAGGCCGTGGTAACAAGATGCCGTCTTTCCATATCG
>CAYWCH010000209.1:1126-4955 GCA_964456715.1 uncultured Anaerolinea sp.
ACTTACCTGAATGGAGCGGTAGTCAGAGCGGCTGATGCACTCGGGATGGCTGCGCCTGTCAATAAAGGTTTGACTGCCATCCTGGAAGGGTTGGCTTCTGGCAGGATCCAAAAAACTGATTTTGCCAAACAACCCAAAAAACTGATTGAATCGATCGAGGCTGAGTCATGAGCGTTCCGTCCTGGGTAAAAGACAGCATTTTCTACCAGATCTTCCCCGATCGTTTCTACAACGGAGATCCTTCGAATGATCCCTCAAATCTGGTTCACTGGGACGCAAAACCGACGGTGACTGGTTTCCAAGGTGGTGACCTTCGCGGGGTGATCGAGCGCATGTATTACCTGTTGGATTTCGGCATCAACGCGATCTACTTCAACCCGATCTTCCTTTCCCCATCCACGCACCGGTACAATGCGACCGATTACTTCCAGATCGATCCCAAGCTGGGAATGAAACAGGATTTCGATGCCCTGCTGGATGTGGCTCACCGCAATCAGATTAAAGTTGTGTTGGATGGCGTTTTCAATCACTGCGGACGTGGTTTTTTTGCCTTCAACGATTTGCTGGAGAACCAGGCCAACTCGCCCTACGTGGATTGGTTTTTCGTGAGGCAATTTCCTCTGGACGCATACTCCTCTGGCGATGCGACAACTTATGTGGGCTGGTGGAAGTACAAAAGCCTTCCCAAGCTCAACACCGCAAACAAACAGGTCAGGAAGTATATATACGATGTAGCCAAGTATTGGGTGGAACAGGGGATCGACGGTTGGCGGTTGGATGTCCCCAACGAGATAGATGATGACGATTTCTGGAACGAGTTCCGCAACGTGGTCAAATCCAGGAACCCCGATGCCTATCTGCTGGGCGAGATCTGGGATGGAGATCCACGTTGGGTGGGAGACCGCCATTTTGACGGCCTGATGCATTATCCGATCCGGACTCTGATCCTGGATCTGCTGTCAGGAAAAATCGACGCCAGTAGTTTCATGAAGACTTCTGTAGACTGGCTGAAACATTTCCCGGAAGAAAACTCCTATGCCATGTATAACACCCTGGGGAGCCATGACACGGAGCGGGTGTTTACCCTGCTTAACCGGAGCGTTGAAAAGACCAAACTGGCGTTCTTCTTCCTGCTGTGTTATCCCGGCGCGCCGGCGATCTATTACGGTGATGAAATCGGCATGGAGGGCGGTAAAGATCCTGATTGCCGCCGGACATTCAATTGGGATGAATCCACCTGGAACATCGAACTGCGCCAATGGATCAAAGCCCTGATCCGGCTGCGAAAAGATCGATCCTCGTTGCGCCGGGGAAGTTATGAACCCCTTGATACCGGCGAAGGAAATATTTTCGCTTTTCAGAGGGTGGACGGAGTGAATTCGATCATCGCCGTTGGTAATGCGGCCGATCAAAAGACAACCGTTACTCTTGATTTATCTCAGACATCTTTTAAAGATAAGAAATTCCTGCGTAATTTGCTGGGAACTGAACTTCTTGAAATTGCGGAAGGCAAGGTATCCTTTGAAATTAACCGTTGGGGTGGAATAATTCTCTGCGCTGTTTGATAACCAGGAGGAAATAATGAGTCAACCAGTTATTGCCAGGAAAAACCAGGGTGGAAAAGGTCTGGTGGTGTTCCTCTCTATTTTGTTGGCATTTTTTCTCATTCCCTCATTACTGACAATTACAATCCAGCGTACCCTGCTCTCTGAGGATTTCTATGTGCAAATTCTGGAGAAAGAAAAAGTATACGAGAAGATACCAGACTTTCTCGTGAATAGATTGATGGATCCAACAGTTGGAGAAGATAAACTGGTAATGGAGAATTTGTCACTGACAAGTTTTTCTGAAAAGGATGTCCGCAACTTCATCATGCCCAACCGATATGAAGGTGATCAAATGGGGCAATTGTTTGATTCGTATTTCTGGACACTCAATGAGGATCAGGTAAGAGAAATCATTCAAATTATCGTTCCGGAGAATTATTTTAAGGAACAAACCTATTCCATTTTCAAATCATTTATGGATTATGTAAATGTAAGAACGACCAACCTGGAGGCTTCAATCGACCTGGAACCCCTTCAGGAAAATATCCAGAGCAAAAGGTTTTCATCATTCATTGAGGGGATCGTAGCAACATGGCCCGTATGTACCCAGGAGCAAGTGGACACATTAAAGGCAATTACAAAGGGGAAGACATCCGGTGAATTGACACAAAACCTTGTTTGCAATCCGCCAGATGAAAACCAACATGATATAAATATCCCCTTAACGATTCAATCTGCCGCTTTTCTTATGCCTGAAAAAGTACCCATTGTTTCTTCAGAGAATTCCGCGTTTTTCACTGAACTCACAGGAACAAAACACTATCAAATATATGCCATCATCCATAGGGTGATGGATTACTTGCCGCTGGCGTGCCTGGTTCTGGCTGTGATGATCATATTGCTTTCAACCCGATCCCTTAAACGGATGCTCAACTCGTTGGGGATACCGCTTCTGATTTCGGGTTTATTGGATGCGGCAGTTGTTTTTGCTATGGATTATTTGAGTAAGGTCTTCCTGGCAAATGGTTCGCTGATGAATTCGGGCACATTTATCGACGCGTTTGTCATAAAGAGCACAAAATTGACACTTGCTCATACTGTCAATTATGGTTTGGTCGTCTGCGCAATTGCGTTTGGAGCCGGTCTGGTTTTCTTGATCATTGCGGGATTTATTAAGAACCGGGCAAATTAGGTTCTACTTCTTGTCTTTTGTAGCCAGATACCTTTGCTGCCATTCATAAAGGATATTTAGCGCTTGAAGCGGCGGCAGACTGTTCAGATCAAGCTCTTTTAGCTCATCCAGCAGGGGATTGGTCTCAGGAAAGAGCGCCATTTGTTCTGATTGCAAGGAATCAAGCTGGATCGTGGTTCCGGACGTGGATTCCAATTGGTGCAGCATTTCGGAGGCACGCAGGATCACCGGGCGGGGGATGCCGGCTAATTGGGCCACGTGGATGCCGTAGGAACGGTCCGCTCCACCGGGAACGATGCGGTGCAGGAAAACAACCTGGTTGTCGGCTTCTGAAACAGCCACGTTGTAATTCCTGACCCCTGGAAGCTGATTGCTTAACTGCGTCAGTTCATGGAAATGGGTGGCAAACAGGGTTCTGGCGCGCAGGTTGGGATGGTTGTGGATATGCTCGATGACCGCCCAGGCAATCGATAGGCCATCATAGGTGGATGTGCCCCGGCCAATCTCATCCAGTATCAACAATGAGCGTGGCGTGGCATGATTGAGGATGTTCGCGGTCTCGATCATCTCGACCATGAAGGTGGATTGACCGGCATGGATCTCGTCTTGGGCGCCGATACGGGTGAAAATGCGGTCGACCAGACCGATCCGCGCGCTGCTGGCCGGCACGAAACTGCCGATTTGAGCCATGAGGACGATCAGGGCTACCTGACGTAGATAGGTGGATTTGCCGCTCATGTTGGGACCGGTGATCACGCGGATGATTTCGCCTTCTTCGAAGATCATGTCGTTGGGAACGAACCGGTCGCCGTGAAGCGTGGTTTCCACCACCGGATGCCTGCCATCGTGAATGTCGATGATTGGCTCAGTTGTCAACTCAGGTTGGACATACGCAGAATACGAAGCCACTTCAGCGAATGATAGATAAACATCGAGTTCACCCAATGCGCGTGATGTCTCGAGCAGCTTCTGGGATGATCTGCTGATTTCCCGACAGAGTTCCTTGAAAAGCCGGTTTTCGATCTCGTGTATCCGTTCTTCGGCGTTCAGAACGAGCGATTCATACTCTTTCATCTCGGGGGTGATATAC
>CAYWCH010000210.1:0-1161 GCA_964456715.1 uncultured Anaerolinea sp.
GGCTGAAGGGGCTGCCCTGGTGAGTATTCTGCTCGGTTTGGGAATCCTCTTTTCCTGGCAAATGGTGGGAGCTTCTTTGCTTGTTTTTTCTTTTGCGATGTTGATGGGTATTCTTTCAGCATTTCCAAGCGGCATCGGCGTGATGGAAGTTTCGATGGCCGCCCTGTTGACGATCATGCTGAATTCACGGCCTGAGATTGCCGCTGCGGCAACCATTCTCTTCAGGCTGGCAACATTCTGGCTTGGATTTTTGACCGGCTTGCTGATTTGGTTTGTCTGGGGCAAGAACCTTGGCATCAACGCAGACGAGGGCCGGATCATTGAAAGTTGATTTTCATACACATACGCGATATTCGCCCGATAGCAAGGCAACAATTGAAGCTGTTTTAACAACGGCTCATGCACGTGGTCTGGATCGGCTGGTGATCACTGACCATAATTGCATCAAGGGCGCGCTCAAAGCAAAAAAGATCGATCCGGGTTTTGTTATCGTGGGGGAGGAGATCAAAACGACCGCCGGTGAAGTCCTGGCATCGTTTGTAAAAGAGGAGATTCCGTTCGGTCTGGATCCATTCAAAACGATCGACCTGCTACGCCAACAAAATGCGTTTATCAGTCTCTCGCATCCCATGGATCATGCCAGGTGCGGGTGGCCTCTGGATTTGCTGATAGAGATCGCTCCATTGGTCGATGCGATCGAGGCGGCAAACGCCCGGGTGATAAAGAACGCAACCAACGATGAGGCACTCCAATTTGCGATTGACCATAACCTTCCGTTCACGGCCGGTTCGGACGCGCACGATCCATACGAGATCGGGCGAATGGCGCTGGATATCCCGGAGTTTTGCGATTCCGATAGCTTGCGCAAAGTGATCCGTGATGGCAGGGTGATTGGTCGAAAATCACCTCCGTGGGTGCACCTGTTCTCAATCCAGGCTCGGATAGCCAAACGCATGAATCCAGATGCGTATCGGGATAAATACAGCGATTCACCTCATTTCCTTGACGGCAAGGGTGAATGAGATAAAATTACATAACCACCGGGGCGATGGCGGAATCGGCAGACGCAACGGACTTAAAATCCGTCGATGGAGACATCGTGAGGGTTCGACCCCCTCTCGCCCCACAACGAACACTCCGGAAATTCGGGGTGTTTTGTGT
>CAYWCH010000210.1:1261-4848 GCA_964456715.1 uncultured Anaerolinea sp.
TTATTTTGGACTGGCAAATGACGGTCTTGGGGGCAGGCCCCCTCTCGCCCCACAACGAACACTCCGGAAATTCGGGGTGTTTTGTGTTTATTTTGGACTGGCAAATGACGGTCTTGGGGGCAGGCCCCCTCTCGCCCCACAAAGAACACTCCGGTAACTCGGGGTGTTTTGTGTTTTTATGCGCCATGCAATGTGAATACTTGGGTGCAGGTCTTTTGGTCTAACTATCCCAAAGTTTTTCAAAATACAAGGGTCTGGAATATAATCAAAGCATAATAATTCCAGGATAAAACTGTGAGTCTAGCTAGCCTGCCATTTATTTTTATCTTTCTACCCATTTTTCTTGCACTCTACTTTCTTGTCCCCAAAAAGCCCTGGAGGAGTGGAATTCTGCTGGTGGGGTCGTTATTCTTTTTCTTCTGGCTTGATCCTGATCATCTTCCATTATTATTCCTCTCGGTCATTGTCAATTATGTGTTTGGCAGACTAATTTCACGTTCGCTGACCAAAAACGAACGATCAGGCACGACGCGCTTCTTTGTCATTGTTGGTGTGGTGATCGATGTTTGCCTTCTGGCTCTGTTCAAATATTCCGGATTCTTCGTTACCATTCTTGGAAAAGTATTTCATTTTTCATTATCTGCACCTGTCATTTCTCTTCCGATTGGTATATCGTATTTCACCTTCACCGGGATTGCGTATCTTGTAGATGTGTACCATCAAACGATCAATGCAGAGAAGAACTTCATCCGTTTCATGAATTACCTGATCATGTTCCCCAAGATACTGATGGGGCCCATCACTCGATATCCACAGGTGGAAGAGACACTATCGACTGGTTGGTTTGTTAACGAGCGTTTTGGGAAGGGAATTCAACGGTTTGTTGCTGGTTTGGGGAAGAAAGTAATCCTGGCGGATAATCTGGCGATCGTATCGGGAAAGGTTTTCGGAGCCGATTACAGCGTTATTGGTGCCGGAGTCTCCTGGTTTGGCTTGATCAGCTATGCTCTGCAAATATTTTTTGATTTTTCTGGTTACACAGATATGGCGATTGGCATCGGTTTGATGCTCGGTTTCAACCTGCCGGAGAATTTCGATTTTCCCTACTTTTCGAAAAGTGTTACCGAATTTTGGCGCCGCTGGCATATGACCCTGACAGGCTGGTTTCGGACATACATCTTCATACCATTGGATTTCAAATGGCGAAGGATGGGTTCTCTGCGACAGCCTCTGGCGATCATGATCGTCTTTTTGCTGACCGGTCTCTGGCATGGCGCGGGATGGAATTTCATCCTTTGGGGCGGGTATTTTGGATTGATCCTTGCCATTGAAGCATTGGGGTTGGGTAAGTGGCTGAAAAAGCTCCCTGCCGGATTTCAATATTTTTACTCTCTGATCGTGGTTTGGATTGGTTGGATATTCTTCCGAATCACAGATGTTGGCCAGTGGGGTGCGTTTTTCAAGAGCCTTTTCGGATTCAATGGAAATGGTGGCGGGGTGACGCTGCGATCGTTGAATATCTTGCTTTATGTCCCGCTCATTCTCATGGGCATTCTTTGGTCAACACCAGTAATGGGTAAGCTGCAAAGCTTTCTCACTCGAAAAGATGTCATTGGACGAATATTGGTGGTTGCTTATTATTTTGTTGTGTTTATCTTGTCGATTGCTTATCTGCTTTCAAATGGGTATTCTTCGTTCCTCTATTCTCAATTCTGATCAAGACCATGAAAACATTTCTCTCAAGAATCCAAATCATCCTTGTCATTTGTTTCCTGCTTTCGGTACCCGCCTATTGGCTATCCAGGGGTGGTGAGTTTAACACAGCCTCCATCATAGAAGGACGCATCTTGACTGTTTTCCCAAATTTTGGGATCAATGAAATCGAGCGGTCTGTGTGGTTGATCATCCGGGGTAGGTTTCAAGATGCACGAGATGTTTTAATCGCTCCCCTGGCCGATCAAACGGTTCAATCTCAATTTTCCAGCGCAGCTTCTGATCAGTTTCCTCTTCGGCTGCCTCTGATCCGATTTGCCAAAGCAGCGGACAGAGCAATGATCGGTACAACATACGCGTTCTTGCCTGACAAAATGATCCCCGCGGATACAAAGTCGCAGATCTACATATCCAAAGACAGAACCACGGTGATCAAGGGTTTACTCTTTTTCAATGATGAGACCCGCGATAAGTTGGATGAACGCATCGCGAATTATTCAGCGTTGGCCGATGAATTCCCTGAGAAGCAATTTTACATTTTTTATTTCGAGAAACCTGCCTATTCAAGTCTCGATCCAAGGTTGGGGACTTTTCAAAACCTGGATGGTGGAAGATCATTTGAATACTTTAAAGCCAACCTGCCAGCCAGTATCACCCTGGGCGAAATGGACCTATTGAGTATTGATGAGTACAACACCTACTTCTATCATACCGATCATCATTGGAACATCCACGGTGCTTGGGCAGCTTACCAGGACATCTACACCATGGTCAGCGCCAACTACCCCGGGATCAGCCCGGAAAACGATTCGATCCAATTTTTCACCTATCAGGAATTGATTTGCCTGGGAACCTACGCGCGCGACACACTTTATCCATTCAAACCCGAACCTTTCGAAATTGCAAGAGTGGATTTGCCCGAGTATTACATTCTTGAACGCGATTTCAAGATCACCTACAACCAGAGTGAACAATACAATAATGGCATTTTTGAGCATGATCCATATATTTCACATTATGCGAAATATTTTGGAACAAACAACGCACTTCTTACCTATCATTTTGAGAACGGCGCGACCAGAAATTTGCTCTTGATCGGAACCTCTTACAAGATTCCAATTCAGCCGTGGATTGCTTCGCACTATAAAGAATCGTATTTCATAATTCCTTTCGAAAACCCGGATTTCTCTTTGAAGCGCTTTTTAAGGGAGCACCAGGTGGATGACATTATCATATTAACCAACATGGACGAGCTACTGGATCCGGTAAACGAGATCAATCCGTGATATGAATATTCTTCTCGATGGTTTTCTGATCTTGCTTAGGTTTTCACTCCATATCGGGGTTTTTTACCTTACGAGTATGGGGTTGGGTTTCATCTGGGTGAATCGTCTGCGGGCGGTGAAAGACCTGCAGTTCTTCATCAAGGGTTTACTGGCATTGATCGTTGGATTGATTCCACTCGCGATGTTTTCATATTTGTTCATCCAGTTGGCACGCTTCTGGTCGTTGGCATTTATCCTGGGAAGCTTTTTACTTGTCGCGGCAGGCATCGCCTCCAGTGTTTGGAACATGAGGAAACTCGACCTGCTGAACGCATCCGGTTGGAGGTGGTTGACGGGAGCTGCATTTGTAGGTGGGTTTTGCGTTTACCTGGCTTTACGGATGGCGTATCTGAAGGAGATCAATCTCCCGCCTTTCACGGATTCCGTGGAGCATTTCAAGATTATCAAGAGTTTTCTCAACCCGCAATTAACGGCTTCTTTCTTTGCTTCACCTTTCTATCATTTTGGATTTCACAGTCTGACAGCCTGGTTTTCTCAGATCACGGGGCTATTGCCGGAATACGCGATCTCACTTGTCGGGCAATCAAT
>CAYWCH010000211.1:0-4795 GCA_964456715.1 uncultured Anaerolinea sp.
AAGAAAAATGACAACCTCATGCCCCTGCTTATCACCTGCGTTGAAAACGACCTTACCCTGGGTGAGATCTGCGGTGTTCTGCGCAAGTCCTGGGGTGAATACCAGCCGCCCGTCTGGGGCTAAACTCATAGGAGAAAAAATGGCCAAAGTAACCAAGATCAACCATGTTGGCATCGCCGTCGCTAATGTAGATGATGCCCTCAAGTTCTGGCGCGACATTCTGGGTATTGAGCTTGACCATGTTGAGGACGTCCCGGCCTCGAAATCCAAGGTTGCCTTTCTGCCGGTCGGTGACAGCGATGTGGAGCTGGTCTACCCGGCTTCTGAAGATGCTCCCATCAGCAAGTTCATCGCCGAACGCGGCGGCGGCATTCACCACCTCTGTGTCGAGGTCGATGACATCTCTGCCATGCTGGCCCACCTCAAGGAAAAGGGTGTGCGTTTGATCGACGAGGAGCCCAAGGTGATGCCGGGTCGCAAGATGGCTTTTATTCATCCTAAAGCCACCGGTGGTGTGCTGCTGGAACTTTACGAAGTAACCAAATAAGAAAAAAAGAAGCCTTCATTCGAAGGCTTCTTGCTTGATAGGATATCTGCTGCGATTATTCGGCGGCGACCATCTGAGATTCTTCTTCCAAGGCCACCTTGTTGCCACGTTCGATGTTCACCTGCGTCAGGATGATGATGCCGGCGATGAAGAAAATGATCAGGGAGGCGATACTCCACCTGGACTGGTTCATGATGCGGGAAACCACACCAAAGATCAACGGGCCAAGGATGGAAGCAAATTTTTCGAAGACACTGAAGAAGCCATAGAACTCGGCGGATTTACTCTTAGGCATCATCTTGCCGATCATCGAGCGGCTCAGTGCCTGGCTGCCGCCCTGAACGGTGGCAACGGCCGCGCCGAGCACCCAGAACTGCCATTCGTGGTAGAGGAAGAAACCGGCGATCGCGATTGCGGAATAGATGATCAAGCTGAGATAGATCGATTTCTTTGTGCCCAGTTTCTTTGACAGCCAACCAAAAAGATAAGCAAAAGGCGCTGCCAGGAATTGCACCATCAACAGGGTGCCGATCAGGGTGGTATTGCTGAAGTTCAATTCTTTCCCGTAGATCGTAGCCATGGTGATGATGGTGCCGATGCCATTGGCATAAACCCAGAAAGCGAGCAAACCCAATGCCAAGTCGCGGTACTTCTTAAGTTCGGAGAAGGTGCGGCCGAGGCGTTTGAAGCTGGCTTGGATGGGATGCTGTTCGTCTTCGCCAACGTCAATCCGGCGTTCGGGTTCTTTAACGCGCAGGAACAACGGAATGGTGAAACCCAACCACCAGACAGCAACTGTCAGGAATGAAAGTCGGGTCATCAATTCGGTGCTCAATGAGGGGAACCAGGTCGGAACGAACATGATCATCACCAGGTTGACCGCCAGCAATATTCCGCCGCCAATATACCCCATCATGTAACCCTTGGAGGATACCTGGTCGATTTCATCCGCATGGGCAATATGGGGCAGCAGGGCATCGTAGTACACCAGGCTGCCTGCGAAGCCAATATTGGCAAACACGAAGATGATCGAAGCGATCAGCCACGACCCTTCGCCTTGCGCGAAGAAGAGCAGGGCGGTGGCAACCACACCCAGCATCATGAAGAATGCCAGGAATTTCTTCTTGGAGCCGCGGATATCAGCCACGGCGCCGAGAACGGGGCTGATCACCGCAGCGATCAAGGCCGCAATCGCCGTTGTGAAACCCCAGCGGCTGGTCATCAGAGCGCCTGAATCGCCGGCAGCTCCAAGCGTGGCGTAGTAGACCGGGAAAACGGCTGCCATGATCGTGGTGGCGAAGGTTGAGTTAGCCCAGTCATACATCGTCCAGGCGGTTATCGCCCGCCGGTGTTGTTTTGAATCGTCCTGAAGAATTACATTCGCAGTTGCCATAAACCTTCCTTTGATCCAAAATTTTCTCTAATTATACAAACAAGACAAAAAATAGAACACCGGAAAAGCCACTTGGATTTCCGGTGTTCTTCACGATTAATGTTACAGGCCGATCGAATGCAAGGTGTCCTTGAGGATTGCCGCCGATTTTTGTAGTCCGGCGATCTCTTTTTCATCCAGGGGCAGGCGCATGAACTTCATCACGCCATCATGCCCGATGACGCAGGGCAGGCTCAGATAAACATCATTGATGCCATAGTAATCGTCGATTAAAGTGGAAACCGAGAGGACGGTATGCTGGCCGCGTAGAATGGCCTCACAGATGCGTACCAACCCCATACCGATGCCGTAGAACGTGGCTCCCTTGCGCTCGATAATGTGATAAGCCGCGTCACGGGTGTTCTCGAAGATCTTTTTATAGGCGCTTTCATCGTATGATTCGCAATTCATTTTGCAGTATTCGGTCAGGTTCATGCCGGCGATGTTGGCCAGCGACCAAACCGGCACTTCGCTGTCACCGTGCTCGCCAATAATGTAGGCATGCACGCTGCGTGGATCCACACCGGCATGCTGGCTGAGCAGGTAACGGAAACGCGCGGTGTCGAGAATGGTGCCCGATCCAATGACACGGTTCGCAGGAAAGCCTGAAAGTTTCATCGCCGCGTAACTGAGAACGTCCAGAGGATTGGCTGCGATCAACAGAATCCCATCCGGGTTTGCCTGGACGATCTGTGGGATGATCGTTTGGAAGATGGCATAATTGCGTTTTACCAGATCAAGGCGGGTTTCACCGGGTTTCTGGGCGCTTCCGGCGGTGATGACAACAATAGCCGCTCCGGCGCAATCGGCGTAAATTCCGGCGCGGATGCTGGTGGAATGGGTGAGTGGAACGGCGTGGTTGAGGTCCATGGCTTCTCCTTCAGCGCGAGCCTGATTGGCGTCGATGAGCACGATCTGGGAAGCCAGCCCGCTGCCGAGCAGGGCATAGGCAAAAGTAGCTCCAACATTTCCAACACCAACGATGGCGATCTTTACACGAGGTTCAGAGACATTTTTCATGGCAACTCCTTATTTATGATATATTATACAATAATTGTCTAAATTAAAATGGGAATTGCACCAAAAATGATGAATTTTAACGATGATATAATCACGGCTTGATTTTTGTGATAAAATACTGGTATAGAAAATTTGTTCAAACGGATTGATTATGACTTCTAACTGTATTCGCGTCGTTGGCGCCCGTTCCCACAACTTAAAAAACATCACTGTAGAAATCCCCCGCGACAAACTGGTGGTGATCACCGGTCTCTCAGGCTCGGGGAAATCCTCCCTGGCTTTTGACACTATCTTCGCTGAGGGACAGCGGCGTTACGTGGAATCGCTCTCCGCGTATGCCCGGCAGTTCCTTGGTCAAATGGAAAAACCGGACGTCGATTCGATCGATGGGCTGTCGCCGGCTGTGTCGATCGATCAGAAATCCACCTCGCACAATCCGCGTTCAACTGTTGGTACGGTTACCGAGATCTATGATTACATGCGTCTGCTTTTCGCGCGCGTGGGTATTCCCCATTGTCCAATCTGCGGCCGGGTGGTCGAAAAACAATCCGCGCAGGAGATCGTCGAAAAGATCCAAAAGATGCCGGAAGGTACCAAGCTGCTGATCCTGGCGCCGATCGTGCGCGCCCGCAAGGGTACCTACCAGGCCGTACTGGATGAGATCCGCAAGAGCGGATTTATCCGGGTTCGGATCGATAACCAGGTTTTTAATCTCGAAGAAGAAATCGAGCTTGATCGTTACAAGATTCACACAATCGAAGCGGTGGTTGACCGGTTGGTGATCAGCACTTCTGAAAGCAGCGAAGAGGGCAGAACCTTCCGTTCACGCCTGACCGACTCGGTGGAAACGGCACTAAAAGTGGGTGAAGGATACCTGACGCTGCAGAACCTGTCGGTGGAACCCAACGAGGATGTTAATTTTTCGGAGCATCTGGCTTGCCCGGAGCACGGCATCAGCATCCCCGAGATCGAACCACGGACATTCTCATTCAACACACCGCACGGCGCCTGCCCCGATTGCCAGGGGTTGGGCAGCAAGCTTGAGATCGACCCGGAGATGCTCATCCCGGACCGCGACCGCTCGCTGAATGACGGCGCCATCATCGCGCTGGAATGGAACGGTCCCCGCGATCAGGGTGGATACTACTGGCAGATGGTCGAAGCTGTGGCCAAGGCGCACCATATAGATCTGAACGCGCCGGTCAGCTCTATCAGTGAAGAAAAGCTCAACTACATTCTTTACGGAACCGGCAGGGAAGCGCTGACTGTCAAAATGGAGGGTAGAAACGAACGTCAAACAACCTTCCAGGCGGTATTTGAGGGCGTCATTCCCAACCTGGAGAGGCGTTACCGCGAGACCAACTCCGAGTATATTCGCAACAAGATCAGCGAATTCATGAACGACCGGCCCTGCCCAACCTGCAAGGGTGATCGTCTGCGGCCGGAAGCCATGGCGGTGACGGTAGATGGGCACAACATTGTAGAAGTGACCACCTGGCCGATCAACCGGACGCTGGAATTCGCGCGGAAACTTGCAGAACCCGGCAGGATCCTGACGAAAAGCCAGGTTATCATTGCTGACCGAATATTAAAGGAGATCGTGGCTCGTCTGGGTTTCCTGGTGAATGTTGGATTGGATTATCTGACGCTCAACCGTCCCGCCGGATCGCTTTCGGGAGGGGAGGCGCAGCGAATTCGCCTGGCTACGCAGATCGGTTCTCACCTGATGGGCGTCTTGTATGTGTTGGACGAACCTTCGATTGGTCTGCATCCGCGCGACAACGAGAAGCTGCTGG
>CAYWCH010000212.1:0-4764 GCA_964456715.1 uncultured Anaerolinea sp.
ATTGTCATTGCAAAAATGGACTAAAATCTTGTTGTTATGACTTCTTCCACCCACTAGAAACCCAACTCAAGACCGTTGAAATCTCAATCTGATATTGCAGCCATGATTGCTTTGACTAATTCACTGGGTCACAGGTCGTCGGTTGCTGATTTCGACAGGCTGATCTGTGCGAAAGGTTTGGATGCAAATATCCAGTTGTGGTTTATTGATAATACACTCGTTGCTTATGCGGCGCTTGATGAGCAAAGCGCTCTTTGGTTCGAGATCGATCCGAAACTCGATCCTGAAATGATCACCGCGGAGATCCTTGCCTGGGCATTTGATTGTGTAAAAGATAATCCGGAACCGATGCTCAATAGTTGTACCTGGTCGATGAACACGGAGCGTATCCGCCTTCTGGAGACTAACGGCTTTACCCGTCAAAGTGCGTATACGCTCAACTATTCGCGTCCACTCACAGGGTTAATTGAGATCCCTCCACTCCCACGCGGATTCACCTGCCGCGCCGTCAGAGGTGAATCTGAAGCGCAGCAAATGGTTGAGCTGCAGCACGCCGCTTTCAAAACAGATTTCATGACCCTCGAGACGCGATTGGCCCAAATGCGCGCACCCGGTTATTGCCCCACGTTGGATCTGGTGATCACAGCTCCGGATGGCCGGCTGGCTGCATTCTGCTTCTGTTCCCTCGAACGCGCCGGGCTGCAAAAAACAGGCTTCACCGAGCCCATTGGAACACATCCTGATTTCCGAAAACACAGCCTCGCAAAAGTTCTTTTAGCCACCACCCTGCATAAGCTTAATGAAATGGGTTATCAAAGTGCCCGGTTGAGCACAAGCATGGAGAATCTCGCCATGCAGCACCTGGCAGCTTCTCTGGGCTTTATGCCGGACAACGCTCTGATCTGGTACTCGAAAGCTCACTCTCCAGAAATTCGTAACTTTTCATTCCGTTCATTGTTGCTATAATTAGTTATATTCACCTTTAAGGAGGTTTTATCATGAGCTCAGAAATGCCAGTAATCCCCTCTCCAACTGACGCACCCGAGAAGAAAACGAGCACGCTTGCCCTGGTTAGCACCATAACCGGAGCGCTCACTTACTTGTTGCCGATCATTTTTAACCTCGCTGATACAAGTGCTTTGTGGGCGACCTTACTTTCACCAATTACCGCGATCGTTGCCATCGTGACCGGTCATAAAGGTAAAAGCGAGATTCGCAATGCCCAGGGTACCATGAGCGGCAATAAACTCGCCAATGCAGGCTTGATCATGGGTTATATCTATATTGGCTTGATCGTCCTTGGCATCATTCTGGTTATCGTACTGGGAGCTGCTTTTTTTGGAGTGATAAAGAGTACGCTTGGAGTGTAGTTGATTTCGAGAGTATGGTTTCAGGATGTTTCAATGAATATCCTAGGCTAAAGGAAATCACACCATATTGCACAACAACTAACCCCGGATCAATTCCGGGGTTAATCGTTTTAGCCAACAGTAATTTCGGCGTAACCGGTTGATGGAATTGCTACTTTTCTCAACAACAAATCGTATATTCAGTATAGAAAAAAATATCCGCAAATGGATAAAGGAGAAAGTAAATGACAATTCCAGAAAACTCACAACCGGTGATCCCGCCAGTTTACAAACACGACAGTTCCTTGGCAATTGCCAGTTTGGTCTGCGGCCTGCTCGCCTGGTCGTTTGTACCTTTCTTTGGTGCCATCGCTGCCATTATTACCGGTCACATAGCGAAAAAAGAGATACGCGAGAGTCAGGGCGCATTATCCGGTGATGGGATGGCTTTAGCCGGGTTGATCCTGGGTTACACACAACTGGGATTGATTATCCTGGGTGCCCTGTGTTTCATGACGTTGATCTTTACGTCATTGGGCAGTTACTCAAGTTGGGACGGGCTTTATTCCCTTATGCCCGGCTTAATCAGCCTTTTCTAGAACCACGTTGTGAAAAGAGGTTGGCATTTGCTGCCAGCCTCTTTTTTATTGCGTTTCGCAACAATCAATCAATAATTTCATGAATATTAGGTATAATGAATCAGAACATCGATTGGAAATCCACTGAAGATGACCATTAAAGTAAGAGTTTATGCCCCCGGTTTTATCAACCATGATGCAATCGACCAGGATGGCTTCGTTAAACTGGACGATAATGTTACGGTTAAACAACTCTTTCGAAAAATGAAGGTTTCGCCTCTTGCCCGGATGTTCGTGGTCAGTTTTGTCAATTACGAACCCGCGAAGATGAACGCAACGCTTAAAGATGGCGATGTGGTGTCGCTGATGTTCCCCGTTTCAGGCGGTTGATCGATCCAACCATTCAAACCAAGCAGAGGTGCATGGTGAAATGCTACTCAGGTAAAATACTGACCGTAAATCTGACCACAGGGGAAATCAAAGACGAGCTAATTCCCGATAACGTCTACGAGAACCTGCTTTCGGGCGTCGGTCTGGGAGCATATGTCCTTTACAACCGCATTCCTGCTGGCGCCGACCCGCTTGGCCCGGAAAACATCCTTGGTTTTGTCAGCGGTCTGCTTACGGGAACACCCAGCTTCGTCACCGGCCGCTGGATGGTGGTATGCAAATCACCGCTTACCGGCGGTTGGGGAGATTCAAATTGCGGCGGCACGTTCTCTCCCGCCATCAAACAATGCGGATATGACGGCATTTTCTTCAGCGGTATCTCCAAAGAACCGGTGTATCTCTACGTTGACAACAAAGGCGCAGAACTTCGCTCTGCCGGTCACATCTGGGGCAAGGATGCCATTGAATCTGAAAATATCCTGATCGCAGAAAATATCAAGAAAAAGAAACCCGTAGTAGCCGTGATCGGCACTTCCGCCGAGAAACTCTCGTTGATCTCAGGAATTTGCAACGAAGGCGGCCGGATTGCCGCCCGATCCGGCGGTGGAGCGGTGATGGGATCCAAAAAACTCAAGGCTGTTGTCCTGGCCGGGAACAAAGTGATCGGCTGCGAAGACCCCGCTGCCATGAAAGAGATCAGCAAAGTCTTCGCCAACACCATCCGCAAGGTGAACATGCCTCAGGTGGTCCCGGGCGCCGCCCTGGGATTGATGGGCAAGATCATGGGCAGCATGAAGCAAACTGCCCCCATGGACGGCATGTTGATCGCGCTCTTGATGAAGCGCTGGGGCACGGTCAGTAACAATTCCCTCGGCGTCACCTCGGGCGATTCCCCCATCAAGAACTGGGCGGGTTCGGTCAAGGATTTCAACTATTCCTACTATAAGAACTTCGATGCAGACCGCTTTACCCGGATCGAGACTAAAAAATACCATTGCTACTCCTGCCTGATCGGCTGCGGCGGTGTGGTGGACATTAAGAAACAAACCAATGGCGAATTCACTCACACACACAAACCAGAGTACGAGACCGCGCTGGCTTTTGGCGGTTTGGTGATGAACAAGGATCTCGATTCCGTTTTGTATATAAATGAAATCATGAACCGCGCCGGCATGGATACCATCTCGGCCGGTGGCACGGTGGCCTATGCGATCGAATGCTATGAGCACGGCCTCATCACCAAGGAAATGACCGGCGGATTGGAGTTGACCTGGGGGAACGCGGAATCGATCATCGCTTTGTTGAAGATGATGATCAACCGCGAAGGTATTGGCGATCTGCTGGCCGATGGCACCAAAGTGGCTGTCAAAAAACTCGGCCCCGAAACGCAGCAATACGCGGTCCACGCCGGCGGACAGGAACCCGGCATGCACGATTCACGCATGGACCCCTTCGTTGCGGTTCACTACAGTACTGACCCCACTCCCGGGCGGCACACCATCGGCTCCGGGCAATATTACGACCTGCTCCACCTATGGGAAAAAGTCTCGTGGGCACCGAACCCCGGCTTTTACTCCAAAGCCGAGGAGTACATCCCCAACGAGAAACTGGCGTTGAAGACGGTTGCCATCTCCTGCTACAAGGAACTCACCGACGGCGTAGGCGGATGCCTGTTCGCCATGGTCACCGGCATCAATCACTGGAAGCTGTTCGAGTGGGTCAACGCCGCCACCGGTTGGAATAAGACCCCCGATGAAATGATGGAAATCGGCAAGAATATCCAAACGATGAGACAACTTTTCAATATCAAGCAGGGTATTGACCCAATGTCCTTCAAGATGAGCCCGCGAATGGCCGGCGAACCCCCTCTGCAGGAGGGTCCGAACAAGGGCAAGACCGTCCCGATCGAAGAAATGATGCACCTGCACTGGAAAGCCTACGGCTGGGACGAAAAAACAGGCGCGCCGACAAACGAACTTATCGAGGCGCTTAAGCAGAAACAATTGATCGTTGCGGAGGCAGCATGAGCGAAAAAGGTGTAGCCCATTTTGAGTATTCCCTCTGCATGGCCTGCGGCATCTGCGTTCAGGCCTGTCCGTTTGGCTGTCTGGAGCTCACCAAAACCGGCATCGATGTGCTTCGCAACGCCTACCCCGAATTGCAGCCCGATAGCGCCTGCACCGGCTGCGGCCTTTGCGCCAGGGCTTGCCCGGTGGACTGCATTACCATTCATCCATAACTTTGCTTTTTATGATTATTGGGGGGTACGTCAGGCGGATATCCCGCCAGACTAAACAAATATTTCTATTCGCGTTAATGGTCATAACTGGCAAAATTCGCAGGGAATCTCATGGCAGACCGATGCCCTCTACAATGGCTAGTTTTGAAATTCCATTGTGGTACACTTACCGCGTAATTGACATTCTTATTGAGGATGGACTTTGCTT
>CAYWCH010000213.1:0-4755 GCA_964456715.1 uncultured Anaerolinea sp.
AATTCGTAACGGTAATTTGCGTTGCCCTGGTGCCGATCCTGGCAGGCCTGACGAGCTGGGCCTATCTGGGGGTGATGCTGGTCTGCGGAGTTGCGATTTCATTGCCCACTATGTTGTTTGTGGCGGCTTTTTCGCTGGTTTGCCCAATGGTCATGCCGGTGCGTGTTTATCAGGTGCTGTTCGTCGGTTACTGGTTCTGGGGAAATTTCCTCAGCCCCGAGGTGTTTCCGACTATCAGCGGTACGTTGCTCAATGCCTCGGGGACATTCGCGCTGCAGGGGTTCTTTGGCGGCACGGTGGGTCCGGGCATCACTTACACTGCCTGGCAGGCGGTCTTAAACATCGCCATCATCCTTGCCCTGGCAGCAGCGGCGTTGACCGTGGGTATCCGACTGGTGATCTCACGCAGAGGAAAGAAGTAGAGAGAAGAATAAAATGGATCGAAAATCACAAAACTATGCATTCCGCACTTTCCGCTTCGATCAGCTCTGGCTGCCTTTCTCGCTGCTCCTGCTCTTCATGATCGTCGGGTTCATCACTCGCACGGATGACAAGCTGTACGATCTGACGCGGATCTTCCTGAGCACCGTTATGCCCCTGGTGACGGGGATCCTGGCGGCGTATGCCCTGCTGGATGATCCCACCCTGGAGTTGACATTTTCCACCCCGGTGAACCTGAGCTGGCTGCTCATCCGAAGGCTGGCGATCATCCTGGCTGTCCAGATGGTGCTGGCCGGTCTGATGGAAGTTTACGCGGTGATCTTCAAGGTTTCACTTGCCGATTTCGGGAATTTCTGGCAGCTTCAGCTTGTCTGGCTGATCCCCTGTGTCACCTGCCTGGCGTTTGGTTGTTTTGTCGCCCTGGCCGGAGCTTCACCGATGGTCGGCGCCATCACCATTGGGCTGGTCTGGTTTCTCCAGGCGATCCTGCACAGTTGGTTCGCCTCCAACCATGTGGCCAGGTATTTCTTTCTCTTCATGGGCGGCTTGAACCCCGGAAATGAAAGTTTGCTCTGGAACCAGTTTGCGCTGGGCGCATGCGCTCTCCTCTATTTTCTTGGCAGCCTGCGGCTCTTGCGGCACCAGGAACGTTACCTGTAACAGGAAAGGAAAACACAATGATCGAGATCATTAATCTCTCAAAAACCTATCACACCGGGGCACGCGCCATCCATGCGCTGCAGGGTATAGATCTGAAGATGGACTCGGGTATGTTCGGTCTGCTTGGGCCAAACGGCGCGGGGAAAACCACCTTGATGCGTATCCTGGCCGGGATCGTTCAACCCAGCGGCGGTAAAGTGATGGTCAACAACAATGACCTGTCCACCGATCGGGGACGGCAGGCGGTCAAATCCATGCTCGGTTACCTGCCGCAGGAATTGGGAATGTACAACGAGCTTTCTGCTTTCGAGTTCGTCGATTACATGGCGATCTTGAAAGGGGTCAACGACCCCAAAGTGCGCCGTCAGACCGTGGAAGAGACCCTCAACATGGTTGGGTTGAGCGAAGATGCCGGACGCAAGATCAAGGGTTTCTCCGGCGGCATGAAGCGCCGGGTGGGCATCGCCCAGGCGTTGGTCAACGACCCCGGATTACTTATCGTCGATGAACCCACCTCCGGTCTGGACCCCGAGGAGCGCATCCGTCTGCGCAACCTGCTGGTAAAGCTGGCCGGTGACCGCATCGTGCTGCTTTCCACCCACATCGTGGAAGACATCGGTCAGACCTGCCGCGATATGGCCGTGCTGGCTCACGGACAGGTCATTTTCAGGGGCAGCCCGGCCGATCTGATCCATTCAGCGGATGGACACGTCTGGACCCTTACCACCCGGGAGACCGAAAAACCCGACCACGATCTGACCGTGGTCAGCATGCTGCACCTGAGCGAGGGAATCCAGTACCGTCTGGTGGGGCAGGATGCCGGGCAGTACGCTGCCAAACCCACCCAGCCGGGATTGGAAGACGGTTATGTCTGGCTGATGAAATCGCGAGGCCATGTGATCGAGGCTGAGTAGCTCGGACTGTTTCGCATAATATTTTTCTTCATACAGTAGTTGTAGGGTGCGCCTTAAGGCGCACCATTAAACAACAGGCATGAAAATCGGTGTGCCCCAAAAACAAGGGCACACCCTACAAAAACACCGTTGTATATAATTTTCACAAGAGTTTTCATGTAGGGTGTGCCTCCGACCATCGTGAACTAAAGCGCGCACCTCATCCAGAGGCACACCGTTAATCACTGTTGAAGAAATTTTCCACAAAATCGGTGTGCTCCAAATCTCGAGCACACCCTACCTTTATCAATAATCTCCAAAGTTAAATCGATCCCAATCCAACATATTCAATCTTCCTTCATCCCCGCCGACCCAATCCTCATCATAAATTCCAGCTTTCACAAAATGGCGAAAACTTGACCAAGGCCAATCAAACGCTCGATTGATGTATCCATGTTTGATTGGATTGTAATGAATGTAATCGAGATGATATTCTAGATCGATCTCATCCGTAATCGTGTGTTCCCAAAACCTTTTTTGCCAGATGGTTGCTTCTCTGCGACGCTTTCGTGAAGCACTACGCTGTGGGCTGGTTCCAATTTCTCGAAGGTAGTCTTTTGTGAAATATCCTTTAATCACGTTCCACCGCATCGAGTAATTAGAATCTCCATCTGGTAGTCTCCAAATGCAATGCAAGTGATCTGGCAGTAAACAATAAGCGATTGTTTCGAATGGGTATCTTTGTTTGGTTTTTATCCATGCGTCGTGTAAAAATTTTTGCGATGATTCATTGGTTAAAATATGTGATCTTTGATAGGTTACAACCGTGAAGAAATAAGTTCCGCCTTCCACCCTTGAACGCAGATAATTTGGCATGGCGTAATTGTATATCAGATAGGAAATGGAATATCTTTGAAAACCTCAAAATGAGATTTTCGCGTAGGGTGTGTATCCAGCCATACGGAAACAATTCGCGCATATCATTCAGAGGCACATCGTTAATCATCATTGAAGGTAATTTTCACAAATCGGTGTGCCCCAAGATCAGGGGCACACCCTACCATTACTTGCCCGGGATTTTCCCCGGGCATTTTGTATTTAACAACTACATGTGTTTCGACATAACCTAAACAAATTCTCAACAATTGGTTGTTATAAATAGAATTCGAAGAGATTGGTTTTTCTCTTATTAAAGAAATCTCTGCTGGAGGAAAGATGGAAGACAAAAGGAAATTTTGGAGCTGGTTCGCGGCGATGGCTGCTGCCGGCGTTGTTGGTCTGGTGGGTGCCATTATCGGTAGCTCGGTGATCGGTTATCTCCTTTTTAGCCTTGGATTGGCCGGCGTTATCGCCCTGCTGGTGCTGGCTTTCATCAGGAAGGATTTTTTCAAAGGCGGGCGGACCAAACCGCTGGTCTTTGGGCTTTTGATCGGTCTGCTGCTGGCCTCAGGCCTGCTTCTTCTCATAATTGGGGGAGGCAGCGTTTCGGCTCAAATGCCGTCCATGGGCGCGAACGGTTCCATGCCGCAAATGTCCGGCAGCGGCTCAGATAACTTCCCGCAGATGCCTGAAGGCGGCAATTTTGGATCCATGCCTCAACCCGGTGATTTCGGCGCGTCAGGGAACAACGGAACAACCAGGAACAGCCAATTTGGTCAAAACTCGGGCGATACTGCGAATACCGCCAATTTCCCCTCCGGCACCATGCCCGCTCGCAGCAGCCAGGGTTCCACCATCCTGGGTTGGATACTGCTGGGCGGTGCCGTGATCGTGCTTGCCATCGCCTTGTGGCCCCTGTTGAGAAAGAAATCGGACCTAAAAGAAGGCCGCGGCAGTGTGCTGCTGCTCGGCTTGCTCCTCGGAGCTCTGATCAGCGCTTCTGTGGTGTTAATGTTTGCCTCCGGTTCTTCGACCGTTCCGCTGGGGATGAGCGAACAGAACCTGCCGGGTATGGCAGCCGGTATTTCAGTCACCTCGACCGCTGAAGCATCCGCCGCCGCCACCATTGCGGCCACCGCAGCAGCCACTAAAACCCCCGAACCGACTGCCACTGCCACCCAGGCCGAAGAGGTTCGCCTGGTGGTCTGCCTGGATGAGGATTACAGGGTGGGGTTGAATGTCCGCGATTACCCGGACGAATCCGGCAGGAGGATGGGCACCATCCCTGCCGGTGGCTGCTTCATCATCAACGGACGATCCTCCGAGCATCCGGGTTGGTACCGCCTGGCGAGCGGACAGGCCGGCTTCGGCGGTATTGATATCTATAATGATGATGGTTCCACCGATCTGTGGATCTACGCCATCCACATTGATTCCTCTGAAGAGATGTTGAACACGTTGCTCGATATTGAAGTCCCCGCTCAGTGATCGATTACCAGATGACGAACGACCAGCTCAGGCTGGTCGTTTTTCTTATTTCTCGTACTTGTGGGTGAACTTTTCTTCCGGCAATCCGGTGAAGAAGCCCAGCGCAACACGCCAGGCCCTCTCTTCCGAGGGGCTGATCTTTTCGTCGCGGTAATGCCAGTCGTGCTTGCGGATGTATTCGCGCATCATGGTCGAATTTTCCAGCAGCCGGCGCCGCGCTTCTTCCACCAGGAACTCAGCGGTAAGTGGATAGCTGCTGCCCATTTCATCAAGACCGCTGCGCAGATGACCGTAGCACAGACCGTGCGACCGGCTGTAGATGGCGCGGGTGGGGGAGGAGTCTTTTTGCAGTTCCTCGAACAGCGCGCTCAGGTAGTTGGCCGTGCTTTCCTTC
>CAYWCH010000214.1:0-4748 GCA_964456715.1 uncultured Anaerolinea sp.
GATGCGCTCTGCCGCGTGACCATCTCCAAATGGATTGGCTGCATGTGCCATTTTGGCATAGGCTGCATCATCATCCAGCAAACGGTGGGCTTCAGCCACAATCCGGTCCGGATCGGTGCCAACAAGCTTAAGCACACCCGCTTCCACCCCTTCAGGGCGCTCTGTCTTTTCACGCAAGACCAGGGTGGGTTTGCCCAAACCGGGAGCCTCTTCCTGGATACCGCCCGAATCGGTCAACACGATCGTCGATGCCTTGAGCATGTGAACCATCGGCAAATAATCCAGCGGATCGAGCAAATGAATATTGGGAACATTACCCAAAATGCTGTGAACCGGCTCCTGAATGTTCGGGTTAAAATGCACCGGGTAAACCAGATGCAACCTGCCCGCATAGTCTTCTACAAGTCTCTTCAAGGCGGCGCAAATGTCTTCGATGGGTTTGCCGAAGTTTTCACGACGGTGTGCCGTCACTAGTGCCAGACGGTTGCCGCCTTCCTTGATATGCCATTCATCCAGCCATTGATTAACCTGAACTGGAGCGGGCATTTCCAACACCTTCAGTTGTGCATCGATCTCCGTATTACCCGTCACGCGGATGATGTTCTCATCGATCCCCTCGCGCAGCAGGTTTTTCCTGGCCTGTTCCGTGGGAGCAAAATGCAAGTCAGCAATGGTACCGGCAATTCGGCGGTTGATCTCTTCGGGGAAAGGCTGGCGCTTATCACCGGTACGAAGCCCGGCTTCGACATGCCCCACGCGGATGCCGCGGTAGAAAGCCGCCAGCGCCGCAGTCATGACCGTGGTGGTATCACCCTGGACCAGCACCCAATCAGGATGCTCGTCTGCCAGCACAGGGTCCAGGTTTTCCATCACCTCGGAAGTCAGGCCTGCCAGTGATTGGTTGGGACGCATCAGGTTGAGATCGTAATCCGGCTTGATCTCGAAGAGGTCAAGCACCTGATCGAGCATTTGTCGGTGTTGGGCGGTGACGCATACCCGGCTTTCCACTTCGGTTCGCTGCTCCAGCGCGTGGATGACCGGAGCCATCTTCACGGCTTCGGGGCGCGTGCCGAAAACGGAAAGTACACGGATCTTCTGCATTACGCTTTACCCCGACCCAGCTTTTTGACCATAAAACCGGCTTCGCTCCAGAACTGGCTATCCCAGCCATTGACGGTATCGAGCGCCAGGCGGGTAGAAGTCTGCCTTGCCAGCGCAGCCGGGTCCAGACTTTTGAACTCTTTGTGTCCCACCAGCAACAAAAGCACATCAGCATTTTGGATCGCCTCTTCCAGAGTTTGCACTGTAACGGCACCCTTTATCTGGAAATCGGGTTTAAAAGGTTCGAAGGTTGAAACAGTCGCCCCTTCTTTTATCAGCAAACGCACCACATCCACGGCAGGGCTTTCGCGTAGATCGTCCACATCCGGTTTAAATGCGAGGCCAAGTGCTGCAATCTTTTTACCATTAAGATCACCAACAATCTTGTTGAGAGTTTTAACTACAAACTCCGGCTGACTGTCGTTCACCTCGCGTGCTGTTTGGATCAACGGCGTCAGATCGGGCGCGGCTTCCACAAAGAACCATGGATCTACGCTGATGCAGTGACCGCCCACTCCTGGGCCAGGGGTGAGGATCTTCACGCGCGGGTGACGATTGGCAATCTGTATCGCTTCCCATACATCCACCCCAAAACGGTCGGCCAGGCGGCTGAACTCGTTGGCAATGGCAATATTGACATCGCGGTAGGTGTTTTCCATCAGCTTGACCATCTCTGAGGTTGTGGCATCGGTAAGGATGATCTCGCCTTTTACGAAGGTGGCATACAAGTCGCGCCCGGCTTTTGCCGAAGCATGGTCGATACCGCCGATGACACGGGCATTATCAGTTAATTCTTTAAGGATCTGACCGGGGAGGACCCGTTCAGGTGAATAGGCCAGTTTGAAATCCTTGCCGGCTTTCAGCCCTGATTTTTCAAGGATGGGTTTGACCACTTCGGTAGTCGTTAACGGAGGCGAAGTGGATTCCAGGATGACCAGGTTGCCGGTACGCAGCACGGGAACGATCGATTCGGCCGCGTCTCGGACGTAACTCAGGTCGGCCTTCTTTTCATTATAAAACGGGGTTGGAACAGCGATAATGAATGCGTCCGCTTCAATAGGTTTTTCAGCGACCCCGAGGTTTCCACTTTTTAACGCTTCTGCCACCATCTCCCCCAGTCCCGGCTCATAAATATGAACATGGCCGTGCCGCAGCGCGTCGATCACCTCCGGATTGTTGTCAACCCCGGTCACCTTAATACCATTCTTGGCAAAAGTACCGGCAGTCGGCAATCCGATATATCCAAGTCCGATCATACAAACATGTTTAAATTCCACTGGCATACCTCTCGATCAGGTTTTCGATAATTGATTATGCCACAGGTTGCCGTGCTTGTGCAGTCAGCATGGAAACAAAATTACGATCCTTGTGGGCGAGATAAACCATCACCGACCAACTTGCATCGGATACCCCACCGTGATACACTTTTTGTATGCAAAATTTCATCCTGGCAGCTTCCCCGGACGCAAGACTATTAAGACAAATCCAGGCGCACCTGCAGGAAGGGGGCCGATATTCCGTTGTTTGCGTCGATAGCGGTAAAGATGCCCTCGCCGCCTTAGAATCTGAGAAATATGATATCGCCATTCTGGATGCAGAGATCAGCGATTTGCCATTTGTTACATTAACCCGCGAAATGGTGGCTCTCTGCCCCGACTTGAAGCTTTTGGTATTTCCCCCGCAAAACAATCCCCATCACCCGGTACTGACTGGCCTCCTTGCCAATGGATTTTTAAACAAGCCGTTCTTTGGCCCTGAAGTTAGTGAAAAGATCGCCCGCCTGGTAAAAGAACAAAACAGCGAAGCGCAGACTCCTCTCGAAGAAGTGGATGTTACCAGTACCTGGATCAAATACCCCGAAATCGGAGCCCAGCAGATCGAACAGTTGTTGGCATCCACTTCTGCCTCGGCAGGCTTGCTGCTCCTCCATGGCCAGGTATTGGCCAGTTCGGGAAACCTCACTCATGATTCCAGCAGTAATATCATCAATTACCTGAACCGTTACTGGACCAATATTCAATCAGGCGAATTGTTCCGTTATTTGACAATGGAGCATGAAGCCACCAGTTTCATCATTTACGCGGCGCCTTTGATCAAAGAAACTGCGATTGGATTGGTCTATCACGCTCAAAAGCCTCTCCCCGAAATCCGCGGGGAGGTCTCTCGTTTGCGAAAAGCCTTCCTTGATCGTTATTCGAACACGCGCGAATTACGTGAAGATTTCCCGTCCAAGCTGCAGGAAAAGACCGCGCCGATCGTGGATGAACCGTCTCCGCCTCCTGAAAAGAGTATGATCACGCACGAATTTAAAGAGTTTCCTCCTGATGAAGAGGAAGTTGAGAGTGAACCGGATGGCGAAGGCCTTAGTGAGATGGAATTGCAGAATTTAAGCAATATCCTCGCCGAAATGCCCGCACCTGATCCCGATCAGGAGGAGACAGCCAATCCTGTCTCGGTCACAAGAAGCCAATCTACCTGGGAGAAAATCGGCGACAGCCTGACTTCTGAAGTTGAGCCACAATCTTCAACCGAGTTGCCAGTCTCGTCTGAAATTGAGGCACTCACTCCACCCCCTTTGGCTGTCCCAGCCGATCAGCAGGAAACCGTTCCGATGCCCGTCGCCCCGCAGATTTCCTCCAACCCGGCTGGCGAAGCTTTTCCTGATTTTGACTTCGTGCTTCCCTGGGAAGAGAAATCTTCATCCTCCGGTCCATTACCGGTTCAGACCGATGTGCCAGCCACACAACCTCGATCCGAGGTTCAGGAAAATGAGATTGATGATCGCTTCTCCAGCCTGGAACCACCGCCAATACCCCTCAATATTTCTGGAGCCGCACAACCTTATACTTTCCTGATTTTTCCCGCCAACCCGACCCAGTTTATCACCCGCGATCTGGCTGTTCAGTGTAATCGGCAGCTTCCCTTGATCCTTAAAAGTTATGGTTGGCAATTAAATGCCATCTCCGTCCGTCCGCTTTACCTGCAATGGTCAGCCCTCGTACCGCCCTCCTGCAATATCGCCGAAAAGCTCTCGGATATCCGGCTGCAGCTGAACACCTTATTCTTCAACACTTTCCCGGATCTGCTGCGAGCCAACCCAGACGGTGATTTTTGGATGTCGGGATATCTCGGAGTGAGTGGGTCAACCCCTCCTTCCAACCGTATGGTCAACGATTTCCTGGCCCTGTACCGTCAGACGGAACAACAACCGAAACCGTTCTAGTTTTCCACAGGATAAAAAATGCCACCTATTCTCTATCTGATCGATGGACATGCCCTCGCATATCGCACCTACTTTGCCCTGACGGCAGGCGCGCCCAATGACCGCCTGCAAACCGCCAACGGCGAACCCACCGCGGGCGTCTACGGATTTGCCAGCGTGCTGCTGCGCTTGTTGGAACAGGAAAAACCTGAATACCTGGCGGTCGCCTTTGATACCGGCAAGACCTTCCGTAATACTCTTTTCCCGGGCTATAAAGCCACCCGTGCCAAGATGCCCGATGACCTTCGCCCGCAGATCGAGCGTATCCGTCAGATGGTGGATGCCTTCCACATGCCGCGGCTTGAAAAAGAAGGTTATGAAGCGGATGATATTCTCGGCACCATTGCCACCCAGGCCGTGAAGGAAGGTTTTGGGGTCAAGATCA
>CAYWCH010000215.1:0-4675 GCA_964456715.1 uncultured Anaerolinea sp.
TCTGCCATGCAAATCTGAGGACGGGAAGAATCGAATATAATAAAGAAAACCTCACAGGGAGATGCAATGTGTTAAAAAAGTTCGATCGGGTCTTCGATTACAGGTTAACACCCATCCTGTTGCTATTTCTGACGATCATCAGTTTCGGCCTGTTCGCCAACTCCATTGGTCTTTTGATGGATGACTGGTATATCGCGTGGTTCAGTAAAACCTTTGGCGCCGCCCAGTTCACCAGTTATTTCGCATTGGACCGTCCGTTGATGGGGTATTACTTCACCGCCGCTTTCACCCTGCTGGGTGGATCGGTGAGCCCGCTGGTCTGGCAGATCTTTGGAGTCATCCTGCGCTGGCTGTGCGCCTATGCGCTCTGGGGGATGTTGAATACCATTTGGCCGGACGCGAAACGTCAAAATACCTGGGTGGCGCTGCTGGCTGCGGTTTTTCCGGGTTTCATTCAACACTGGATCGTGGTGGTTTACAGCTTCTTCTACGCCTGTCTGGCGGGTTTCCTGTTTTCCATCACCCTGCTGGTTAAGGCGCTGCGCGACAGGAAACGATTCTGGATCTATTATCCGCTGTCGGTGATCCTGGCGTTTTACTGCGTTGCCGGATCCGAGTTCTTCTACGGTCTTGAAGTGATGCGGCTGGCGGTCATCTGGGTCGTCATCGCCAAAGAAACAAAAGAGTTCTGGCCTCGAGTATGGCGCTCGCTCAAATACTACGCAGCCTACCTGATCATGTTTGTTGCGTTCGCCGTCTGGCGTCTGTTCTTTTTCAACTCGGTAAACCATAAAGTGACCATCATCGATCAATTGAAGAGCGCCCCCCTGACAACGCTGTTGGACGCGATCCGCCAGGTGGTTCAATCTGCCTATTACGCGTTGATCGGAACCTGGACGCAAACCCTGGACGCCGGTAATTACCCCACCGGAGGCATCAAAATATGGGTGATCCTCGCCCTGATCGTTCTGACATTCGCCGGTGTTTTCTTGTGGATGAGGAAAAGCACCAAAACTGCTGAGGATGTGGAGAAGCAGACGAACTGGAGCAAACAGGCATTCTGGGTATTCACTTTCTCACTGGTTTTCGTCATGCTGCCATTCTGGGCAGCTGGTTTATCCGTTGCGAATCAATACCCCAATGACCGCTTCCTGTTGGCCTACCTGCCGGTGGCCTGCCTCTGGGTGGTGGCATTCATCGAGATCATCAGCCAGAACCGCGGAAGGGTGGCTGCGATCCTTCTCTCCCTTTTGGTGGCAACCAGTTTGGGCTTTCAGTTCACCCAGGGATTGCGTTACCGCAACCTGTGGAGCCAGCAGGCCAACCTTTACTGGCAACTGACCTGGCGTATGCCCGGAATCGAACCGAACACCACAGTCATGGCATGGACGCTGCCCTACCGCGATTACTACAGCGATCAAGCCCTCTCGGCGGAATTGAACTGGACTTATGGCGGACAAATCGGTGCAGACCGCAAGGTGCCCTACAAATTTGCCTTGCTGCAAAGCAATGATAAAGACGTGTTCAAAAACCTGATCCCCGGTGTGGATTTTACCGATGATTTCCGCACCTATACCTTCAACGGGAATACCTCAAAGAGCATCCTGGTCTTCTACGACGGCGCCAACTGCCTGCGTGTGATGGACGCGACCCTGACCCCTCCGCCCGGATTGATCGACTTCTATACCCCGGGGATGCTCGATGCCGCGGATCTTTCCGACCCGGCGTTGATCTTGCAGCAAAATCAGGCCAATCCTCCTGTCAGCGTGGTTGGCAATGAGCCAGCTCACGGCTGGTGCTACTACTTCGAAAAAGCCGAACTGGCACGCCAGTATTGCGATTACCAGGGCACGATCGATCTGCTCAAGGAAGCCCAAACTATGGGGTTCAAGCCGGTGATTCCTACCGAGTGGTATCCCTTCCTGGACGCTTATTTGAACCTGGGCAAAACAGAGAAAGCACTGGCCATTTCTCAAGATGTCCTTTCTACTGGCAGTAAGGTGTATGAGACCGGAGTATGCAACCTGTGGCAGAATTACCGCGAAACGCTCACCGACCCAACAGCCATCGAGACTGTAGATAATGCCATGAAATCGCTGAGCTGCAAATAACATTTTCTTGAAGACCCACCTCCCTGAGAACACTCTCGGGGAGTTTTTTTACTCAAACCAACAAGTAGGGTGGGTTCGTATCGCGGTTTTGGCGCCCTCGAGCGAAGCGAGTAGGGTGGAACCCACCTTTCCTATTATCTCATTCAAGGTAAAACCCATTTAGCCCGCCTTCATCTCCACCCGTCCATTCGGGATCCCGGCTGCATTTTTTGCGGTCAAGATTATTTTTATATCTTATATTCATTATGGTGGGTTCAAGATCGGAACCCGCCCTACGCGCTGTACAAATTCACGAAAAAGGTGAGCCACAAATAAAGAGCAAACCCAACGTACTACTCAATAATTTTCGAATAAACCGTGATTTTGAGTGATAGGTAATGCGATTTGCTTTCAGAATCAAATTTAATCGAATCAGTTATGTAATTTATCACTGCGATTCGATTTTCTGTACTCAGTACGCAAAAAGCATTTCCATCGAGAAATTCCATACCCGTATAATTATTATTGAATTCTGATATGTGAAAAACAATAATTGAAATCAATGCTTTTTACATTTGAGTGGAAGAACACTACGTTATTCTTGGGATCGAGAGCATAGAAACTCTGGTTACCATAATCAGTGAAAATTTCTATATCGTTGTCGTCAGGTTTATTATCTTCCAAATTGTCTAAGTTGATATCCATAATCGATGGATGACTTAGCTTTAACTTCACAGTGACAGTTATATCCTTATATATATAAACAGTATCCGAAGAAACTTGTGTAGAGTAAATTAGGAAATTCTCTTGTTGGGTTTTTGTTGCCGTTGGTTTCGGAAGTGTAATTGTGGGAGTAAATGTTGGAGAACCAAGGAAAATATCGGTGGGTTCTATCGTTTGTTCCTTCTCCAAGTTCATTGGAAGAGGTGTGGACGAATTCACATCAATCGTCTGTGTTCTGATACAACCTATTGACACGAGAATTAGTGCAGTTGTAACGAAACAAAGACAAATTTTACAAATTTTCTTGAATATGGTTTTCATAATTTTCCTCCTTTATTTTCAATGGTTTAGAATTTATAATTTAATATATAGCTTCATGCTTATTTTATAACTTTAGGTAATAGTAAAGTGGGTTCTTTGTAATCGTAGATCCTCTTCCCAGTAATAACTTTGAGACCCAGTTTTGATTAAGCGAGTAGGGTGGAACCCACCTTTCCCATTAACTCATTCAAGATATTTCCCATTTCGTCTGCCTTCATCTCCGCCCACCCATTCGGGATCCCGGCCGCATTTTATTGCGGTCAAGATTAATTTTATATCTTATATTCATTATGGTGGGTTCAAAACCGGAACCCACCCTACGCACTACTATTTTATGTTTTCAATATCTCATTCCAGGTAATTCTTCTATTTGTTTTTCGTTTTTCATATAACATAAACACAAATGCAAGTGAGAGCAAATAAAAACCACAACAAGTCAGAAAGAAAGCCTCATTCACTTCTCTCAGAATAGAAATTAATAGAACAAAAACCCACATAACAATATAGGGAAGTAAAGATGGTCGATAAATTTGTTGGTTTCGTGGATATTGAAGGAAATATTCAATCACACTAATAATTACCCCAAATAATATTCCAAGAACAACGGCGAGTAATATATGCCAAATGGATACAAAATTTCTGTACCACATTATAATTGAGCCAAACAAACAAAAGCATCCATATACTGCAAGTGTGACAGTTACAGATTGCTTTCTAATAATGTTTCTCATTATTTACCTCATTCTAAATTCCAAATAATCTCAATATAGAAAGTAGGGTGGGTTCGTATCGCGGTTTTGGCGCCCTCGAGCGAAGCGTGTAGGGTGGAACCCACCTTTCACATTAACTCATTCAAGATATTTCCCATTTCGTATGCCTTCATCTCCACCCGCCCATTCGGGACCATGGATCCCTTTTCTATTGCGGCCAGGAATAATTTTATATCTAATATTCATTATGGTGGGTTTAAAACCGGAACCCACCCTTCGCGCTGTATCCAACTCCCCGAGAACACTCCCGGGGAGTTGTTTTACCAAACAAATGAGTGAGGGTTTAATAACAAATTGCCTGTTGAAAACCAGAAGTGGATTTGCTACAATCAATTTATCTCTACTGGTATGACCTCTTACCAAATCGAACGGAGTAATAATCTATGTCTCAATGGGAAGCACCCGAAAAACCCGCCGAATTGACCGAGAACCGTCTGGTTGAAGCCATCCTCGACGGCACCTTTGCCATCAACTCCACCCTGCCGCCTGAACGCGACCTGGCCGAGCAGCTTGGCGTCACCCGCCCCACCCTGCGCGAGGCACTGCAGCGGCTCAGCCGCGACGGCTGGCTGGAAATCCATCACGGCAAAGCGACTCGTGTGCGCGATTACTGGCGCGAAGGCAACCTCACCATCCTCGGCACCATCGCCCGTTTTCCTCAATACCTGCCCGCTGATTTCGTCAAGAACCTGCTGAACGTCCGCCTTCTGCTGGCGCCGCAGTACACCCGTTTGGCGGTAGAGAACGAACGCGAAAAAGCATTGGGTTACC
>CAYWCH010000216.1:0-4673 GCA_964456715.1 uncultured Anaerolinea sp.
TGCTGTTGGGGACGGGCGATTCATCAACTATCGGAATTGAGCCACCCCGTTCCCAACGCACCGGATTTTCGGCAATGTTGGTTAATATCAACAACGGTTGGATGGTGCGTTGGAAACTCTGTTGCTTGATATTCCCTATTTGCTAAATGGCGAGTTTCCAACGGCACCCTACTCTCAAATCCTTCGCATAAATGCAGGACTTTCATTATATTAATCTCTGCTAAGCCTCACATTGATAGGCCATGTCGCACGTGGTAGAATCACGGTGGAGTATATTGCCTCCTGCCCGAGCGGCAGCGAGATATTTCTGGAGGTAGCTATGGAACAGACAACCGGTTCATTCGAAGTCAAAAAAGGCCTGGCTCAAATGCTGAAAGGCGGCGTGATCATGGACGTGGTCAACGCCGAACACGCCAAGATCGCCGAAGACGCCGGCGCCTGCGCCGTGATGGCGCTCGAACGCGTCCCCGCCGATATCCGCGCGGACGGCGGCGTGGCCCGCATGAGCGACCCCGAGATGATCCAGAAGATCATGGAAACGGTCAGCATCCCGGTGATGGCCAAGTGCCGCATCGGACATTTCGTCGAAGCCCAGATCCTCGAGGCCATCGGCGTGGACTACATCGATGAATCCGAAGTGCTCACCCCCGCGGATGAGGCCCACCACATCAGCAAACACGATTTTAAAGTGCCGTTCGTGTGCGGCTGCCGCAACCTGGGTGAAGCCTTGCGCCGTATCGGTGAAGGCGCTGCCATGATCCGCACCAAGGGCGAGGCTGGTACCGGCGACGTTGTCGAGGCCGTGCGCCATGCCCGTACTGTGCTGGGAGAGATCCGCAAACTGCAGAGCATGCCTGAAGAAGAAGTGATGGCCTTCGCCAAAGAGATCGGTGCCCCCTATGAATTAATGATGGAGACCCGTAAACTGGGCCGCATGCCCGTGGTCAATTTTGCCGCCGGCGGCATCGCCACCCCGGCCGACGCTGCCCTGATGATGCAATTGGGCGTTGATGGCGTCTTCGTCGGCTCCGGAATCTTCAAATCCGGCGATCCGGCTAAACGTGCCTCCGCCATCGTCAAAGCCACCACCCACTACCAGGACGCCAAGATCCTGGCCGAGGTCAGCCGCAACCTGGGTGGACCCATGGTGGGGCGCTCGGTATCGAGCCTCCCTGAAGAGGAAAAACTAGCCACGCGAGGCTGGTAGGTTCAATGAAGATCGGCGTCCTGGCATTACAGGGAGACTTCGCAGAGCACCAGGTCATGCTCGAAGCCCTCGGAGCGGAGGTGGTGCAGGTGCGCCTGGCCAGCCAGCTTGAGGATCTGAATGGTTTGATCATCCCCGGCGGCGAGTCGACCACCATTGGCAAGCTCGCCACCGATTTCGGCCTGATGGAGCCGCTGCGTGCTTTCGGCAGGCAGCACGCCATCTGGGGCACCTGCGCCGGCGCCATTTTCCTTTCAAAAGACGCGCGCCGCAAGCAGCCGCTGTTGGAATTGATGGACATCGTGGTCGAGCGCAACGCCTTCGGGCGCCAGGTGGACAGCTTTGAGGTCGATCTGAAGATCTCCGACGTCAGCGCCAAAGGTTCAGATGTTCCCTACCACGCCGTGTTCATCCGCGCCCCGTTGATCGAGAGCGTGGGTAAGGGTGTGGAGATCCTCTCGACCCTTGAAGATGGACGCATCGTCGCCGCCCGCCAGGGCAACCTGTTGGCTACGTCATTCCATCCGGAATTGACGCGTGACGACCGCTTCCACCGTTACTTTTTGGAGATGTCGCGATAAATGTTCGACCGTTAGCCTGGTACGACCTGCCGCAACTGGCAATGTACCGCAGCCGAGTTTCCAGCTTCAACCACGCTCAACTCCTCACCCATGGAAACCCCATCGGTTTTACGGCCATTACCACACGCCTGAATGACGCCGCTGCCGGCAGCGTGGAAGCCGTCTGCAGCGGTAACGAGCAGACCCTTTTGGCACAGGCTGAACATTCACTCGGTGAACGTTCAGCCCGCCTCAACTTCATCACCCCTGAACCCTTCGAAGATCACCCCGGGCTGGCTGCGCTGCTCGATTTCATGTGCATCCGAACCGGAGAGATGGGTGCGGCCAACCTGCTGGCCGAGGTACGTGAATCCAGCCGACTGCTCGAGATGTTCCGCCGCAGCGGTTTTAACATTTGCGGCTGGGAGACCATCTGGCGTTTCCCGATGGGCTCTTCCATGGCACGCGACGGGCAGGAAAACAGTTGGGTCAGGGCGTCGTCGAAGGACGAATCTACAATACGTTCGCTTTACACCACGCTTGTACCGCCGATCTTGCAGACCGTGGAACCCTACCAGAGTGATCTCGCCCATACACTCGTCTACCAGCAGGGCAATGAAACCCTGGCCTGTGTGGTGAGTATGATCGGGCCGCGCGGTGTCTACTTGAAGCCGGTCATCCACCCTTCACTGAACGACCCGGCCAGTATGCTGTCAGAGCTCGCGGACCTGTTCAATTCATCGGGTAAACCGGTCTATTTGCAAATGCGTTCCTTCCAGGCCTGGCTGACTGCTTTCCTGGAAGACATGAATGCGGAATCGACCACCCATTTCGCGCTGATGTCGCACCGTCTGGCCATCCCCCAGTATGCCGCGGAGGAACAAGCGGAGCTGGTTGTCAAACACGGGCGTATTCAGACCACGTCCCCCATCGTTCAGAAGAATTCGCAGATTGGTCAGTAGCCAAGAATCGATTTTAGTCAGATAATAAAGGTAGTATGACACAAAAGAGAATTACAGATGACCTGCATGCGCTGATGACTGTACTCCCTTCGCGTATTGTTGAAGCGTTGATAACGGCCAACAACAGCGAGAACCTGCTCGAGATCGTGCTCGATCTCGGACGTTTACCCATGGCCCGGTTCGTGGACAAGGAACTGGCGCTCAGCGAAATGGAAGTGGAGCGCGTTGATATCGATTATGTGGTTTCTCGCATTGGTGAATTCGATGCCGACAACCGTGCCGGCCTGGAGCGCACCCTGCACCGCATCTCTGCCATCCGCAACCGCCACAGCACCATTGTCGGCCTAACATGCCGCGTGGGTCGTGCCGTTTATGGCACCATTGATATCATCCAGGACCTGGTCGAGTCGGGCAAGAGCATCCTGCTGCTCGGCAAACCGGGCATTGGCAAGACCACCATGCTGCGTGAATCGGCGCGTATTCTGGCCGAGAGCAAACGCGTTATCATTGTCGATACCTCGAACGAGATTGGCGGTGACGGCGATGTGCCGCACCCTGCCGTTGGTAAGGCGCGCCGCATGCAGGTGGCGACCCCCTCGCTGCAGCATGAGGTGATGATCGAGGCTGTGGAGAACCACAACCCCGAGGTCATCGTCATTGACGAGATCGGCCGCGAGCTTGAAGCTTTGGCTGCGCGTACCATTGCTGAACGAGGTGTGCAATTGGTGGCCACCGCCCATGGACGCACTCTTGAAAACCTGCTGCTCAACCCGACCCTGTCTGACCTGGTGGGCGGCATTGAGTCGGTGACCCTTTCTGATGAAGAAGCCCGCCGCCGCGGCACGCAGAAGACGGTGCTCGAACGGCGTTCTCCGCCCACATTTGACGTGCTCATCGAGCTTCAAGAGCGCGATCGCCTGGTGGTTCACCCCGATGTAGCCGCCGCGGTCGATACACTGGTGCGCGGCTATCCCATCCAGCCAGAGATCCGTTCACGCGACGCCAACGACGAGATCCACATCGAAAAGGCCGCCAAGGCTCCCGCGCCAACACGCTCAGCATCCCAGGGAACCCGCCGCAATTATGCCAATGGTTTTGAAGAACAGGCACAGGCTGAACAGCAAAACTATCCCCCGCGCCGCTCAGTTTCGAACCGCTACGAGCGCGTGGTTTCCGAATCCGGTGATCACAGTTCTCCGCTGGGGTCCCGGCGCACCTTGCGCATTTACCCCTATGGCGTGGCCCGCAACCGTCTGGAGCAGGCAGCGCATCACCTGGGCGTGCCTGTGCAGGTGTGCAAGAACGCAGATGAGGCCGATGTGGTCATCACCCTGCGCACCTACTACCGCTCACGCCAGGAACCCATCGTGGACGCAGAGGCGCGCGGAGTGCCCATTTTTGTACTGCGCGCCAACACCATCAACCAGATGGAGCAGTCCCTGGCGGAGATGTTCAACCTTCCGCAGGATAGTATGAGCGCCAACTACGAATCCATCACCAACCAGACGGAGTCGGCCATCCAGGCCGTGCTCAACGGTCAGCGTTGGGTGGACCTGCCACCGGCGGCTGCCAATGTACGGCGAATCCAGCATGAAATGGCGCGCACGGCCCAACTGGTGTCGCAATCTTACGGCAAAGAACCCAATCGCAGAGTACGTATCTTCCGCGAATAGACGAGGACGTGGATAAGCTTTCCTCCATTCCCGGTCAGGTGCCGAATCCGATGGAGTCGTTTCCGGGGTGCGTGTTTCAGCCGCGCTGTCCATACGCCGAGGATATCTGCTTGCAGGGCATGCCGGAGCTGCTGACTGTGGCCGACGGCGTCCAGTCGGCTTGTTTTCGGATACAAAAAGGGGAGATATGAGCGCCGAAAACCTGCTTGAAATCAAGGGACTGACCAAACATTTTGCCATCCGGACTAAAACGGGGCGTCTATTGGGCAAG
>CAYWCH010000217.1:0-1937 GCA_964456715.1 uncultured Anaerolinea sp.
CGGGATTTGATTTAAGATTGCCTTACCACTTGGCGTAGTGCTCTTCGGACCAGCCGATCAGGTCTTTGATCTCGATCTTCTTCTTATCGTCTGTCACCACATAACCGTTGTACTTGCCGAACATCTGATGCACTTCACTGGTGAGGATGACGGCATTGGTGGTTGCCACCCGTTCGAAGAAGGGGGTGAATACCAGGTCAAGCCGCCCATCAGGGCTGACCATGTGCCAGGGTTTGTTGTAATCCTTGGGGTCGAAGGTGTAATCGATCTTCCCGAGCTTGTGCACCTTGCCGTCAAGGATGATCGCATTCTCGGTGGCCGCGGAGGTATCGCCAAATCCATAACCCAGGTTGAGGCCGATGCGTTTTTTGCCGGGCAGGAATCCGGAAGCGCTTGACCAAACCCAGTGCGAGTTGTATTCCCACACGCCGCGTCCCCAATCGAGGTTACCGAGGGCGGTCTCGGGAGTGAGCTCGTATCGCTTGCCTTCGTATTGCACCCAACCGCTGGCGGGCAGACAGTTGAGCTTGTGGTTGTAATAGAACCGTTTGCCGCGGATGGGGATGACAATGTTCATAGATTCGTGGTCTTTGGGTTGTGCCAGGCTGAACTCAGCGTTCAGCGCGGACCCGCCGAATCCCGGCCAGCAGACGAAGACCTTGCGGCTGCCGGGCAGTGCTTCGAACGTCATGCTCAAGCCACCGTTGGCAAAGGTGGTCTTCCCCGCTTCAGGACTTCGGGGCAGGCTGGCCTTTCCGCCGAGAGGGAAGCTGAGCGTCTGTTCTTTATACGCGCCGGTTTTGAAGTCGATGACATACGCGAAGACCATACCCAGGTAGCCAACGTCGCTGATGGTAAATGAGAAGAAGTGGTCAGCCGTGGTGACGGCGTAATAATCCCAGATCTTGATGCGCATTTTCTGCCAGAACTTCGTCGGATAGAAATGGCTATCCTCCAGGTTGGCCTCGAGCACCGGGAAGGGTGCCCAACCTGCCTGGGTGAGCGTGCCGTCCGGATTAAGCAGCTTACCTGGACCTTTGAGCAAATTTTGAGTGTCCATGAACGACTCCTTAAGGATGATGATTTCACCGCAAGGGTGTTTGAGATCTTTGATGAGTTGATTATATAACCGGGGGCAAAAAAAAAGATACCCCGAAGGGTATCCATGGTTTTGGGTAGTGGTTTAGATCAATTCGAAAATGCCTTTGGACAAACCCATGTTGCGGTAAATACGTAATTCGCTTTCAGTCGCCATCTCGATGATCCGGCGCATGGCGCGGTCAGCCACCTGGCGGGTCAATTCACGGTCATCAGGGTCGCCCACAAAGCTGATGGGGTTGCCAACGGTCATGGCGTAGGGTCCGCTGGTATACCAGTGACCGATCTCTTCAACGCCTGAAACGATTGACTTGATGTGCTTGATCCGATCACGCAGCAGGCCGATGCCGACCGGGATGATTGGAGCGCCGCTCGCCAGGGCCATGCGGGCGATACCGGTGCGCGCCTGGTTGAAACCACCTTCGAACGGGCTGATCTCGCCTTCGGGGAAGATCATCACGGTATGTCCGGCTTTTAGATGAGCGATGGCCGAATCGATGGCTTCCTGTCCGCGCCCGGGGATAACGGGGATGTGCCCGGATTGTCGTAAATATCTACCAAGAATGGGTACCTGGAAAAGCACGTTGTTGATCATGATGAATGCTTGTTGGTGCAGCATGGCAGCGACAAAAAATGGATCGGTGGTCGAAGGGTGATTGGCAGCGATGATCTTTCCACCTTTGGGAAGTTCGGCATGTTTCACTACATCCAGTTTCAGCCAATCTTTGAAAGTTTCTGTAGAGGAAAATAGGTTCGGCGCAACCAAAGGTGCGACTCTTCCCGCGTTTCTGGGTGCAATCAAGGTATCATTATGAAGTTCGATCCACGGTTTGGAGAAC
>CAYWCH010000217.1:1947-4666 GCA_964456715.1 uncultured Anaerolinea sp.
TCCAGTTTCAGCATGGTATTTGCATATGTTCCAACGATGGGAACGGAAACTCCATATAAGGCTTTCTCAGCAATGATGGTCATCTCTAAAAATCTCTTCTTTCATAATTTGATAAGTCACAACTTGTGCAAGGATACCGTTAATCTCTTTGAATCGCATTGTCCTTGAGACACATTCGGGTCATATTAATGGGCGAATTCTAATAGGAAAATAGGCATAGTGGAACATCTATCATATAGCGTCATTAACCCCAATAAACTGGATGAGGTATGCAAAAAAACCTTCATTTTTGTAAGCTTTTTTTATGGGAATCCAGATTATTTGGCAAGTTTTTGGATATAGGGGGTGAGGGTTTCCTGCCAGATCTTGTATCCACCGGCCAGTAAATGAAGATGATCGTTGTTCAGTTCAGCGCGAAGCTCGCCTTTGCTCCCCGCGAAGTGGGAGTACAGATCGATATATTCCGCGCCCTGGGTTTCGGCCAGTTCCTTTAGCTTTTCATTTAATTTGCAGATTCGGCTGGCATAAGACCGCGCCCTGGGTAACAAAGACTGAACAAAAACCTTTGTGGCGGGCGTTTCTTTTTTGATTTTCTCCAATATTTCGCAATACGTGCCCAGGATCATTTCGTCGTGGCGGTGTTCGAACCAGGGCAAATCGTTGGTGCCGATGAGGATGAAGATCGCGGCTGGTTTTCCATTGGTGATGTCATCCAACCGGGCCAGAGCGCCGGTGGTCAGATCGGCATTGATTCCTCGATTCCTGATCGGTACTCCCGGGAAAAGTTCGTCCCAATTGCCGCCGGCGGTGAGGCTGTCACCGAGCATCACAATGTCATTTTTATTCACAGGGTGGGCATTGAAAAAATCGACGCGCTGCAGGTAATGGTGGCGGGCAATTCTGTCGACTTCGACCTTGAAGAGCACGAAGATCACCAGAACAGCAACCAACATGAAAAAGAGGAAGGTGATTGTCATACAAGAATTATACCTGACAGGTTCGCCTGGTGGTGAAATTGTATCAATATTCTCGCATTTCGATTAAAATAAGGCCCATGGTAAACAACGATCAATTACTGGAAGTTCTTAAAAAGGTTTCCGACCCCGAACTAGGTCGCAATATTGTCGAACTGGGTATGGTCAAAGATTTGAAGATCACACCCAAGGGTGAGGTTTCTTTCACCTTGGCACTCACCATCCCCGGCTGCCCCATGAAGGCGCAGATGGAACGCGACGCGCGTATGGCACTGCTCGCCGTCGAAGGCGTCACTGACGTCAAGATCACGTTTGGTGAGATGAGCCAGGAAGAACGCAAGAAGATCTTTGCCAATGCCCGGCCTGAACTGCCGAAGCTCAACGCCTTCAACAAGGTCAACAAGGTGATCGCCGTACTCAGCGGCAAGGGTGGCGTCGGCAAATCGTCCGTCACCTCGCTGCTGGCCACCGGGCTCAACCGCGCCGGCAAGAAGGTGGGCATCCTGGATGCCGACATTACCGGCCCGAGCATTCCCAAACTCTTTGGGTTGCCAGCCGGCGGACTGAAAGGTTCCGACCAGGGCATCTTGCCCGCGGTAACCAACAGCGGCATCAAGGTGGTTTCCACCAACCTGATGGTGCCCAATGAGAATGCCGCTGTCATCTGGCGCGGACCCATGATCTCGGGCATCATTCAGCAGTTCTGGCGCGAAGTGCTCTGGGGTGAACTGGATGTGCTGCTGGTCGATCTGCCGCCCGGTACCTCAGACGCGGCGCTCACCGTCATGCAGTCCATCCCCATCAATGGCGTCATCCTGGTCTCCACCCCGCAGCAGTTGGCAGGGATGGTGGTGCGTAAGGCCGACGCCATGCTCAAGCAATTGAACATCCCCGTGTTGGCCGTGGTGGAGAATATGAGCTACTTCCCCTGCCCCGACACCGGCAAGGACCACTTCATCTTCGGTCCGAGCCACGCCGAGGAATTGGCCGAGGCTGTCAAGGCGAAATTCACGGTCAAGCTGCCCATCGAGCCCTGTGTGGCCGAATACGGAGACGCCGGCAGGATCGAAGAGCTCGGTCCGAGCGGGCTGCAGGATCTGATCCAGTTGTTGTAAAGGATTTGTCGGGGGAATTATAAAATGGTCATTGATGGATAAATAACTATTGTAGGGGCGCAGCTTCGTTGCGCCCCTACTTATTTTCCGTTTTCTACCCGTTTGGCAGCATCATCACTTTCTTCACTGTCGGGTCGCGCGCCTCGATCATTTCAATGGCGCGCTGCATTTCCTTCAGCTGCAGGTGGTGCGAGATCAATTGATCCACCTTCACCTGTCCGGACTGCAGCAACCCGATCGCCTGGAAGGAATTGCGCACTGACGTGTACGAGGAGAGCAGAGTCAAGCCCTTTTGGAAAATCTTGAAGGCATCAAACTCGACGTTTTTCCCTGATGGCGGCACACCGAAGAGCAGTACGGTGCCGCCCTTGCGCGCGAAATCGATGCTGCGGCTCATCACCGGCAGCACACCGGTGGCATCGATGACTACATCATAGCCATCTGGTTTAAGGTCTTCCATGCGCGCAGCTACCTGATCCGCACCCAATTGGCGCGCCAGTTCCGCCCGCCCTGGGTTGGATTCGAGCATGGTCACCCGCGCCGCGCCCTGGATGCGCGCCATCTGCAGCATCAGGTCGCTGATTGGACCCGCGCCCAGGATCGCCACCCTGTCGGCCAACTCAATGTGTG
>CAYWCH010000218.1:0-3371 GCA_964456715.1 uncultured Anaerolinea sp.
TCAATTAACACTGAAACCCTCGTTTGGAGTGAAGGACTTGCGAACTGGGTGAAACTGGCGCAGACCGGTTTGCTGGCTGCCGCCCAGCCAGTCACTCCCGCCTGGCAGAAACTCCGGCAGTCTCAAACTCCGTCTCCCTATTCACCGCAGACACCCGACCAAGTCACGAACCAACCTTACCAACCTGTACCAACCAACCAGGTACAGCAGGCTTTTCAGACCCCGGGGTACAAACCCATCCCTGATTACTTGCGGATCAAGCCTTCCTCCATATCAGGGATCTTTATTGCCTGGATCGTACTCACTGGAATCATCTTCTTGTATACCAGGCTGTCAATTTATTTCAGCAACTTGGGTAATATCACCTTGGTATCGGGCATTCAGGCTCTTCTTTCCCTGACGTCATTTGTATTAATGCTTGTATTCCTGGGGAAGTGCTGGGGAGTCGTTCAGGATGGACAGGCGAGCGCAACGGTTCGCCAGGCGATCGGATATCTTTTCATCCCCTTCTTCAATTTTTACTGGTTGTTCAGAGCCTATCATGGACTATCCGGCGATCTGAACCGGTTTATTGACCGGCATTTCGATGTCTCAAAAGGCCCGCAGCCGCGCAAATCCACCCCGGCGGTATCTTTGATCTATTGTATTCTTTTACTCATGAACCTGGTGAAATCGGTCGTGATCCAGATAATGATGATTAATGGTACATTCAGGGACGTTGCAATGAGCATAGGATATACTGTTTTCAACCAGACTTTCTCGATCATTTTTACTGCCATCACGATCTGGATGTGTGTCGATTATTTGGTCACCACGCGCAGAATTCTGGAGAACGTCCAGAAATAAACAGCAACCAAGGAATGTTTACATTCTTTTCAGGTTAATTCTATATTTCAGAGGTTAGAGCTATGTGGTATTACAACGTCAACAACCAACCAACCGGGCCCGTGGATGACGCGACGATCCAATCGTTAATCAAATCAGGGGCAGTTTTGCCGACGACGCTCGTCTGGCAGGAAGGAATGCCCAACTGGCAAACCGTCAACTCGACCAGTCTGGCAGTGATCCTTGCTGCACCTGCCCCGATACCAATGAATAACATCCCCACACAGGCAGCACCGATGGTCGTCGCGCAGCAGCCATCGATTGGCACGGTACCGCCGCAGCCGCAGATGGGTTATCCCCAGGGTGTGCCGGGGGGATACCCTCCGGTTCAACCCGCATATCCGAGCTACCAGTACAAACCCGCCGCGATGCAGATCAAAGAGCTCGAAGATCTGTTCATGTGGTTCTGGATCTGTCTGATCGGCATGATCCCGACGGTTGGGTTTAGCAGCATCGCTTCATTAGTACTTTTCTTCATCATTTTGAACCGCTCCTGGAGTCTGATCCAGGATGGTTACGCCCGCACCACCCCCGGCAAAGCCGTCGGGTTTTGTTTCATCCCGTTCTTCAATTTCTACTGGTTCTTTGAAGCCTTTGGTGGTCTTGCCAAGGATACAAATTCATTCATCTACCGCCGCCAATTACCCATCCTGCCAAACAATGAAGGTGTGGCAACCGCGTTCAGTGTTCTCACTTTATTGAATTATGTTCCCTACCTCAATTATGCGACAGTCGTCGCCTGGTTCATCCTTTGGATCATCTTCACCAAGAACATGAAAGATACTGCCGTAAAGATCATTCAATTCACCCAGAGATAATTTCTCAAGCAACCCCGCATCCACGCGGGGTTGCTTTTCTCTCGTTTGCTATAATTGCATGAGATGTATCTTCGCGGGAGGAAGAATGTGGTATTACGCTTATAAAGGACACCAGCTTGGTCCGGTGGATATTAACGGTTTGAAGAACCTGATGCGCTCCGACGTCGTTAATGGTGCCTCGATGATCTGGCGTGAAGGTTGGGAGGAATGGAAACGCCTGAACGAAACCGACCTGATCTGGTTGTATGAGGAAGTCAAGGGGCAACCCCTCGTAGCCAACGGGCATCCGGGCATGGCGGAAGACGAAGAAGAACCCGGCGAATTCGACGATGATGACGAGGAAGATGACGATATCATGGAATTCGACGAGGACGAAGAGAAGATATGGTATTACCAGCAGGAGGGATACACCTGGGGACCGGCGGGCGCCAGTGAAATACAGCGATTGCTTCATAAGGGCGAGATCGATGATGTCACCCTGGTGCGCCGCAATGGCGAGGCCACCTGGCATCACCTGGATGAGACTGACTTGATCTGGCTGTTGCAGGCGGATGAAGGTGAGTTCCTCGATGAAGAGGAAGAAGACGACATCGAGGATGAAGATGGAGAGGAAGAATTCGATCCGGCCCAGACGATTGAAGAGGATGAACAGGTTTGGTACTATAACACCGGAGACCAGATCTATGGCCCGGTCACATCGCATGAGATCGCTGTTATGAAAGTCCACTGTGAGGTAAACGATAAAACGCTGGTTTCGTCAACAGCAAGAGGTCCGTGGCAGAAGTTGGATGAGACTGAACTGGCAAAACTGCAGCCAGAGATTATCGATCCAGAGGAGGAAGAATAATGTGGTACTACAGCCTGAACAATCAACCGGTCGGCCCAGTGGACGAAAATGAACTGAAAGCACTGTTCGCACGCGGCGTCATCAATTTTGACACCCTCATCTGGCGCGAAGGCATGCCGGATTGGAAGCGCTACGGTGAGCTCACCGCGGCCGTCCCCACTGTTTCACCGGTTTCGCAGACGCAGGTACCCGGATCGTACGCCGCTCCTGTGGAACCCGGCCGCCCGAAACGCGCGGGGTTGAAATCACTCTTCACATGGTGGCTGATCACTTTGATCCTGAGCATGGTAGTGATGGCGTTTGTTGCCTGGGCCGAGTATCAGGCAATTAACGGCATGGATACCAGCATGATGGCGGGCCTTTCCGCCTTGTTGTGTTTCAGTAACATTCCTTCGATCGCGTATGTTGTCCTCCAATGTATCTTGATCTATAAACTTTGGAAGGTTGTACAGGATGGCTATGCATCGACTTCCGCAGGCAGGGCAGTCGGCTTCCTGTTCATTCCACTTTTTAGCTATTACTGGATGTTCCGCGCGTTCTGGGGACTTTCAAAAGATCTAAACGGATACATCGACCGTCATTTTGCGAACCGGCCGGAACTTAACCTGCGCAAATCGAGCGGTTGGATCTCGTTGACCTACCTGATCTTCACGCTCGGCGGCGGATTGGTGGGAAACATCATCTATATGCAGATGATCAGCCAACGAATGTCTATGATGATGAATATTGATCCATCATTATCTGCTGCGAATATGATGGCGGTGATGGCCCCCATGATGATCTTTGTCGGGATTTTCTCGGTGGTTGCCATGGCGTTGATG
>CAYWCH010000218.1:3381-4658 GCA_964456715.1 uncultured Anaerolinea sp.
TTTGCCGATTTTCATAAAACCGCAGACAGCATTCTTGAGGCTGAAGAACACCAGTAAACCAGGCTTTCTATACCGGCCCTGATTATGTTGATATGAGTCAGGGTCGGAGTATTATTGACCAACGCACCAGAAAGACCGGTATCATCGCAGCCAAGGAGGAAGAATGTGGTATTACCGTTTCAATGATCAACCCACAGGCCCGGTCAATGAAGAAACGATAGGCTCCCTGATCGACGACAAGGCAATTCAATCCGAGACGCTGGTCTGGCGAGAAGGCATGCCGGGCTGGCTGCTGGCTTCCGCCACCGAGCTGGCGGGTCTATTCAAGGATTTGCCGGCAAAAGTCCCTGCCCTGCCGCAAAGCGCGGCAGGAGAACGCAAGTCCAACCGACCGGTTTACATTGCCTGGATGGCGACGAACGCGTTTATCCCACTGCTTTTGATTGCCGGTTGTTTCTCAAATCTATTGAATGAGTGGGTAGCCCAAAAGGGCGTGATGGTCGCATCCATCACGCTGTCAGGCCTGCTCATTCTCCCAGCAGCGATCTCGCTTGTTTTGGAGTTGGTGGTGCTCTATCGTAACTGGTGTATCATCCAAGACGGTCACGCGTCCACCACGCCCGGCCGGGCAGTCTGGTTCCAATTCATTCCGCTTTATAACCTTTACTGGATGTTCAAGGCTTACTGGGGGTTGGCGCGCGACAACAACCGCTATATCGAGCGTTACTTTTCATCCATCCCTGAACTGGGGGTGCGCAGATCGAAGCCGGGGCTGGCACTGACCAGCATCATTTTCAACCTGGCGGGCAGTATTTTAATGAGCTTTATCGCAGGAATCGTCTTCCTGGTCGCGGTTTCCGCTTCGATTACATCCGAAAGTACTATGCAGATCCAAACCGCTTCACAAATCATTGCCTACATGGGATTGGGTTACGGATTGATCGACTGGCTTTTGATTACCCTGATGGTGATCGACCTGTACCGCTCGGGAGACAGCATTCTTAAGGCAGAACAAATATGACAGAAGATCGCATCTGGTATTACAAAGAGGATGGCCGAAAAAACGGACCCTATCAGCCAAAGGAAATCTCGAGCCTTATCAAAGAAGGCGTTCTCGATGAGTCGTCGCTGGTTCGCAGTAACGATATGTCCACCTGGAAGCATCTGGATGAGACCGACCTTGTATTCCTTTTGCAAAAACATGAGGAGGAAGATAGTCCTGAGAAATCGGAATTTGAAATAACCCTATAAGCAACCCTGCTTTTGTCATTCATTTT
>CAYWCH010000219.1:0-4622 GCA_964456715.1 uncultured Anaerolinea sp.
CGGGCGATCAGCCACACGACGGCAGCCATCAATACCAGAGTGATGGGTTGGGCAACATCATTCTTCAGGCCGATCACCGAGATCGCCAGCCAGGCCAGGGCTGCCCTGACGATCTGGGCTGCGATCAACAGCAGAATGAAGCGCAGCAGCGCTTTGGAGAAACCCCATTTCGCTTGGGGCAGAGATTGTCCGTTCATGAGATCACCTCAATTTCATCCAGATCACATACCATTGTAAATCCAAGGCGTTGAAAAATGTGAGCGGCAACTGCGTTACCCGGGTCGAAGGTGAGGGCGCTGAAGGCGAAACCTTCCAGGAAAAGCTGCGAACAGAGCGCGTTGACCAATGCGGTGGCATAGCCTCGATTGCGCAGCGGGGGTGGAGTAAACAAATGGTCCAGTGCGGCGCCATGGCGGGTGGGCATCGAGCGTATCAGCATTGAAACCATCAGGCCGTCGTCCCACACGTAAACATTACCGCGGTGGATCTCTCCCAACAGGCCGTTTTTGATATTCTCCTCCGCGGGAGATTTGGTCTGCTCGATGCTGACCTCATGCAGCCATTCGCCGATCTGATCGGTATCGATGGGGGTGGCCAGCCGCATGTATCCGGCCACGAACGGATTCGCGGTGCAACGGTTGAGCTTCAACACGCGTTCGTGCTTGAGCGGTCGGACTGAACATCCAAACATCTGCTGAATCAGACCGGAAAAAGAGGCAATGATATGGCTTTTACTCACGGCCCGCTTAAACGGCACGTCGCGGAGCATATTGATCAGCAATTGCAGAGAGGTATCCTTTTGATGGGGTTCGCAAAACAACCACATGGGGTCGGGTGGAGCCAACAATGCAGCGGAAGTTACGCCTTGCGCGTCCTCCGTCCAGACCATCGATGAGGAACGGCTCAATGCTGTATCTTCGGCGAGCTCGCGGCAGCGGAAGAGCAGCCTTTGATAAGCCGCTTCGTCCTGCTCAAGGGCGCCCTGAATCTTTTCCAGGAAAATCAGTGGATCTGCAGTGGTGGAAGCTTTCATGATGAATTATTTTTGAATTGGGATCCACGCCGGCGGGATGTGGAGATCTTTGTTGTTCAGGTAGGTGGAGCGGATCTCTTCAAAGGCTTCATCCGGCTGCAGGGTGAGACCGGCCAGGTGGTCCAGGAACGCGATCTCTTTCTCGTTCAATTGGGAACTATGCTTGGCGATCAGACCATAATTATCCCAGGGCAGGATCTCGAGATTGTTCAGCGCCAAAAAATCACGTATCAGGTCGCCGCGGATGAAATCCATGCCGCGCATCTTGAAGATGCCGAACTTTTTTGGATCCGCCTGCCCAGCGCGACAGAGTAGCCAGGCCTTGCCGCCGGTGATGATTTGATAGGAGGGAACATCCAGGGTGTCGAATTTAATTTTCAGGTTCCCTTTTTGAAGATCATCCAACTGAGCATCGACCATGATCCAGCGGGATTCAACCGCGGACCAATATTCGGTCACCCAGTGGTCTTCATAGGTGCCGGGCATAAAGTACGCGCCAAAACCGCAGCGGGCACGAGCCGGGATGCCTTTGGCTTTGAGGAAGGCGGCCATAAAGTTGGAAAAATCGCGGCAATTGCCCACCAGGCGCCGTTCCATGGGGCGGGGAGTATTGACCGGTGAGGCATCGAGTTCAAAGAGCTTGTTAAATTTCTTGTTAAAATCCCGAAAATTTACCTCATCCTGCCGGTCGGGAGGGAGTTTAAGACCGTATCGATCCAGCCAGAACACGTGGATCAGCAGTCCCTGGACGACCTTCACCAGGTCAGCCACGTTATCCGGGAGTGAAGAAGCATCGATCCCCATTGGAAGGGTGCTTAGCTTGCCGGATTCCAAGTAAAACGTCCGAATACTATCAGAAAGTACGGTTGTCATGGAAACACCTTTGGATAAAGAGGTCAATCGCCTATTGGAGCAGTGAATACGGAAGTCTCTTCGGAGGTCAATAAAGTGATTGCTGAATTCAATGCCTCAGGCGGGGGCATGGCTCCCAACAGGCGGGCAATCTTGGCCAGCGAGGCACTGGTTTCGTTTACGTACCGGGTCATGGTAGTTTCATTGATATAGGGGAAAGGCCGGTTCAGCACCCAATCGGCGGAGGGTTGGGCGTAGAACTCACGTATATAGTTCACCTGATGCTCAAAGGCCTCCTGGCGCACAAATTCCAGGTTGGCAGTCGGGATGGGTGAATCGAGGAATACCCGCCAGAACAATCCATCCTTATGATCGCGCACGTGGCGCTGATCAAGGCCGTACATGTCCACCTTGATGATGTCGATGGCTTCAACCAACGAATGAGCGGCGAACAGATCGGGGTGACAGGTGTGAAACGCCGCATCCACCCGGATCGTCCAGAGTTTATCGCTGACGAGGTGAAAGAAATAACCCAACAAAAAACTGTATTGCACCGGGTTGACACCTTTATCGCAGCGCAACAGATGGCTCCGATAAAAATCGAGATCGCGGATCTCTTTTTCGGTGCCGCCTTCGGGCATGAAATGCGACATGGCTTTTGGAGGATCGAACGAGGTCCAATCGGCATTGGGGATGCCGGAGTCCGGTGCCAGACTGCCAAAAGTGAAAGAAGTCACATCCAGGTTGGGGATGATCTGCAATAAATTTTCAGCGATACGTAAATGACTGATCCATGTTCCCATGTGTCTATTTTACCGTTAATTATTTTGGCGTTTGGGTGATTAAACACAAAAAGGCGGATCAACTCCGCCTTTTTGCCGATTTCAGATACTAGAGACCTTTGGCAACGTTGCCGATCGCCAACAGAAGGAAAGCAATTGCAACAATCCAAATGTTGATCGTTGAGAGAATTGGCAGCTTGATCAAAGCTGCGACTACTCCCAAAACAAAGATGATCACTGAGATGATAAACGTTACCTTCTTTGGTGGTGTTAGTTTCATACGTTCCTCCTTTTAGAGTTTCATGCATCCTCGCACGAAAAGTTACTTATATATTACTAGATTTGCCACTAAAAAGAAAGTGTTTTTTATCAAATCATCCAAACCGTTGCTCTTTCCAGATATCCGCGTTGTTGTGATAACCAGCCTGCTCCCAGAAACCCGGCCGGTCGTCTGTGGTGAATTCCAGGCCGCGCAGCCATTTGGCTCCTTTCCAAAAATAGATATCCTTGAGGTCGTCTCTTCCGGGGATGGCGCCGACCACCGCGCGAACGGGATAACCGTGGTCAGGGGTGATCGATTCCCCATCGAGATGGGTGGCCAGTAAAAAATTCTCAGCCAGTGCCACCGATAGTGGAACATTCGTGGTGAAGCCAAATTCGGCATGTTCGATAACGAACCGGGCGGAGGGTTTGATCTTGAGCAAACCAGCATCGATGAGATCCTGCAGTGCGATCCCTTCCCAGACGGTATCGAATTTGCTCCAACGGGTAACACAGTGAATATCCATCTTCAACTGTTTTCTTGGAAGCTGCGAGAATTGTTGCCACGACAGGGTCAGAGGTTCTTCCACCTCACCGAAGAACTCAAAGGTCCAGGTCAGCGGGTCAAAACCGGGAACACTGCCGTAATGGAGCACCGGAAACTTTTGGGTCAGCGATTGGCCGGGGGGTAAACGCCCTTCCTTGCGCATTTTTTCTTCATCGAATTTTCTTTCAAACATTCATTCCTCCGATATTTTCCTGTATTCATTATATCGAATATCAAGTCAGGGAACCTTTTTTGTAGAATGTTTGATTTTGAAGCGATCGTTTGAATGAATGGCGATTCTGATAAAGTCGGGTACAATTCAAAAACCGGAGATCAAGCGGAACTTATGACCGGATCGAATATCAGCCTCACCGACCAGCGCCATATTCGTCTTCACCAGAATTGCCAACAATTGGTGCAAGAAGTCTATCTGGATTCACTGAAGACCAAATTACTCAAAGTTGCCTGTCAGGAAGCCGAAGCCCATTTTGCTGTTTTGCTCATGATGGATAAAAAAGAGACCACCCGCCAGGTGGTTTCTTTTGGTCTTTCCACAGAGGAAAAGGACCGTTTACAGGCGAAAATCGAAGAAATGGCTGACATTTCTTCGGTAATTTTAACCAGCCGTTCCTTGAAGATATCAGATGTAAGCAGCGATCCAAACAAAGAACTCTACACCGCCCTGTATCCATCCATGGGCGCGTTTCTGGGAATCAACATTGTGGCCGGGAATTCCACTCAAGGGCAGCTCCTGCTCTGGAACACGTCTGATTCACGGACATTCTCAGATGAAGATCACAAAGCTGTTGAAATCGTAGCCAGGTATGCGGCGATCGCCATCAAGAACGCTCAGATGAATGAAGACCACGTCCTGCGCGACAGGGTGCTGACGCGCCGTTATGAAAACATGGCACTGCTCGACAGGCTGGCATCCACACTGGCCACCTCCACCGATATCGACCAGATCATCACAAAAGGTCTGGTGCAGTTGATGGAGTACCTGCACCTGGATATCGGCGAGATCTTTCTGCGACAGAAAGACAGTAAGAATGTCGTGCTAACCTTCCATCAGGGAGGGCGGGGTAAACATCTTTGGAAGCGGAACCAATTTGTGATCGGTGAAGGCGTTGTGGGGAAAATCTTTAAA
>CAYWCH010000220.1:0-2331 GCA_964456715.1 uncultured Anaerolinea sp.
CCATCCGGCCAACGAAATTCTGTTGGATATTTCCAGGGTGGAAGGCTTGGACAAAATCATTATTGATGAAGCGACCTCGATTGTTCATATTGGACCAATGGTGACCCACAATCACTGTGTCAATTCAGGGATCATTCGCGAATATGCTCCATTGCTTGCAGAAGCCTGCTACAGCATCGGCTCTCCCCAAATCCGAAATCGGGGAACAGTCGTTGGCAATTTGGTAACAGCTTCACCCGCCAACGATACGATCTCACCATTGATGGCGCTGAACGCCAGCTTAACCTTACAATCCTTGGATGGGGAGAGAGTCATTCCACTGAAGGATTTTTATACTGGTGTCAGGAAAACTGTTCTGAGACCAGGAGATATCGTAAAAGATCTGAGTTTTAAAGCATTGTCACGCAACGAAAAAAGTACATTTGTAAAATATGCCTTAAGAAAGGCACAGGCAATTTCTCTTGTTAATGCATCGATCATCTTGAACCTGGAAGATGAACGCATATCGAGATGTTCGATTACTTTAGGCGCTGTCTCTCCGATAATCATTCATTCAAGGAAAGCCGAATCGTTCCTTAATGGAAAAGAATTAAGCGAAGAGAATATCGTAAATGCTGCGAAGTTGGTGCAGGAAGACATCTCGCCGATAAGCGATATCCGCAGTTCAGCCGATTATCGCGACAGAATCGCATCCATCCTGGTTAAACGAGGTTTGGAGACTCTGGCTTCTGGCGATGGGAAGCGATGTTCTGTTCCTGAAAATCCCGTAGTTCTATGGGGAAAGACTCAACCCAACGACAGCAAATTGGCAAAGACCACCGAAATTGACTCAAGGGGAACTGAGATTCGAACCAGAATCAACGGCAAGGATTATTGCTTTACAACCGGTCAACAGAAAACATTGCTGCATTTGATCAGGGATGAAGCAGGGCTGGTGGGAACGAAGGAAGGCTGCGGAGAAGGTGAGTGTGGCGCTTGCACTGTCTACCTGGATGGCGTGGCTGTAATGAGCTGCCTGGTGCCTGCTCCGAGAGCAGATGGTGCGGAGATCACAACCATTGAGGCAATGTCAATTGGGGATAAACTACATCCTGTACAGGAAGCTTTTATACAAGAAGGTGCTGTACAATGTGGGTATTGCACGCCGGGCTTTATCATGTCGGCAGTAAAGCTTTTTGATGAAAAGAATGTGCCAAATGTAGAAGAAATTAAAATGGCGATCACAGGAAATTTGTGCAGATGTACCGGTTACTATAAAATTGTAAAAGCTATCGAAACCGTAGCGGAAAGCAAGGGGTAAAAACATGCCAATCTATTCTGAAAATACCGGCGATAAAAATGTAAGTCCAACCAAAAAACCAATCCACCCAGTGTGGAGTGGAATTGGCTGTGCGTTGATGATCATCCTCCCAATAATTTCATACATTGCAGGAGATTACTTCGTGAACAACGCAGAGCTGTACAAATGGGTGATAATCCCCCAAGAGTTGGTGCAACCAATTTTCAAAGACACGTTAATTCTTGTCAAATTGCTCTATATGGCAATATTCATTGCCATCTCATATTTGCTGCTCCTTGTAATCACTGTATTTGTCAATAAATACTTAGGTCCATCGCGCTACGGTCCTTATGATGTTCCGTTGGATAAAGTAGAAAGAAAATAATAAGTACCTCCCAATGTCAACCGAATCAGGAACTGATGATCGAATCACAGGAAACACTGCGGGCGTTATTCTGGCAGCTGGTGGTTCAAGCAGGTTTGGGGTTCCCAAGCAATTATTGCATTTTGGCAGAAACACATTCATTGAACAGGTGACCGAGACATGCATTGCTGCAAATCTAGCACCAATCATTGTTGTTGTGGGTAACGAAGCAAAAGCAATTGATAAAACACTTGAAAGATTTAAAGAACGAGTAAATGTTATTGAGAATAAAGATTGGAGAAATGGACAAAGCAGTACAATGCGTATAGCCATTCCATTTTTATCTAGTTCAATTTCTTCATTATTCTTTTTAAGTGACCAACCGCAGATTTCGACCGATCTTGTTTTGAGCTTGATAGCTTTATTCAAGAGTAATAATTCAGAGATTATTGCGCCTTTTGTGGGGGAAAAAAGAGCAAACCCTGTGCTTTTTTCTAATAAACTGTATGAAGAACTTGCCGACCTTAAAGGTGATGAAGGGGGAAGGCAACTCTTTGGTAAACATAAGGTAGATCGTTTGGAATGGAATGATGAGCGAATCTTGATGGATGTAGATACGCCAGAAGATTATGAACGTTTGAAAAGAGCTTATGGATTCGAATAGCCCGATTTTTGCGTTAATACTGGC
>CAYWCH010000220.1:2341-4552 GCA_964456715.1 uncultured Anaerolinea sp.
TCCAAGCGAATGAAACAACCGAAGGTCATCCTCCCATGGGGAGGAACGACCATAATCGGGCACATCGTCAATGTCTTCAAGGGTGCAGGAGTCGATGATGTGTTTGTCGTCACCGGTAGTGATTGGAAAGATGTCGAACCTGAAGTAATGAAAGCAGGGGGGAGGTCAATATTTAATCCGAATTATGCCAACGATGAATTGACGATTTCGCTTCATATCGGTCTCAATGCAATTGACCTGGATCAGTTTTCAGCCGGCTTTATCTCCCTGGGAGATCAACCCAATATACATTGCGAAGATATCGAGAAGTTGATCACAAAACATTATTCAGATCCAGAGAAAATCATTGTTCCAAGTTTTCACATGCGCCGGGGACATCCATGGCTTGTACCAGCGATCTTCATGGATGAATTATCCAAACTTTCTCCACCTGTAACTCTTCGCAGCTTCATCAGTAAACACAACAACGACATTGATTATGTCGTTGTTGAAAACGCAGATATTCTATCCGATCTGGATACACCCGAAGATTATGAACGGATGAAACCCAGGTGAAAACAGTTAACTTTCTTCATCATCTGATTCAGAAGAATTGGAATCTGAATCCTCTTTTATCTCCAGGTTGCCGGCTTTCATCTCAGCGATGATCTTTTTTGCTTCACTTAAAAATTCGCCAGGCACCACCACATCCACTTCACCTAAAGGTCCAACGGTCAATCCGTATGTGGATCCCGCAGACTCCTGATTGATAAATGCGGGAATGCCAAAGGATTCCAATAATATCTTAACAGTTTCAGCTTCCAGTTTGCCGTTGGCGACATATACAACATCATCACGAATTTTTCGCTCGAACATTTCTTTTTTCCTTTTCTCTAGCCAGTAACAATCGATCTTTACGTTTCTTTAGTTCTTTGATCAATTGCCTGTCCTGATAACTATGATACCCTTTTTTCACCAATAAACGATCGGCAGATTCTGCCCACTCAAGTGCCTTTTCTGTATCACGAACTGAATGCTCATAATACTTGGCCATCTCGACTGCGGAATCGATATCTTCCATTTCTGCAGCAATTTTCCAAAATGACACTGCATCCTCAACCCTGGCTTGTTTTTTATAAATGGCGCCAAGATATTTGATGGATTGAAGTCGCATTTCATCCGGGAGAGAATTCGATTCGATGCATTCAAGAAATATTGTTTCAGAAAGATCATTCATTTTTAAATCCAGGAACAACTGTCCGATTGAAAAGTAATCCACCGGGTGAAGGTTTTCAAATGAGTCAATCTGGTCAAATGAATTGGATATAAAAAGGAAGAGCGCTGCCAGTGAGACGATATCCATGCCATTGTGATAGATCACACCTTTCAATGGCTCAGCGTTACCTGTTTTGAGAAAATCGAAATAAATCTCAGGGATCATCCACCCGGGAACTTCATCCTGGGTTCTTGGAATATGCAGAATTTCCTGTTCAAGATCCTGCAAAGCCCGGCTTTTTAAACGATTGCGCCAAAGTTTTCGTGACAGGAATAGAAGATCGAGATGTGCCATTTCTTCAAATGGAACGGGGATCCGGTTCATTACATATCTAGCTTTGAGCAACGGAATATCGAAAACCTTCCCGTTGAAAGAAACAAAACCTGAGAACTGTTCGATAAAGTTGCTGATTTCCAAAAGCATGGCTGCTTCTTCGGTTGGGTCCCGAATGATATATTGATACAGGTTAAACCCGTTTTCATCGAAGTATCCGAGCCCAACCAGGAAAGCCAGCGTGCCTGTGCCACCGGCAAGCCCTGTGGTTTCTGTATCGATAAAGAGTAAACTGGACAGTTCCTTTTCTCGAATTCCTTGAGCCTTACCGGCATCGGCTACAAGTGAAAAATTGTCTTTCTTGATGAATGTGACATCTCCATGCTGGTAATTCCAGGGGTAAACGGATTTCGCGAGATAACAGGTACCCTGAGAATTCGGGACTTCTTCGCCTTCGATGATGTCTTCAAAGGCCTTGAGGGGTTTCTCCTTCTGTTTGACTGAAACCTGGCTGGCTTGTACCAACCCGAGAGCTTTCAGCCTTTCAAAGAGAGGGTCCATTCAACTCCTTCCTCTCAAGCAATAATCCGAGCAAATACTTGGTCTCACGTTTTCCGCCCAAACCGGATTCAGCCGTTGGCCCAACGCACGAAGGGCAGCCATCCTGACATCTGCAATTATCG
>CAYWCH010000221.1:0-4551 GCA_964456715.1 uncultured Anaerolinea sp.
CGCGTCGGTGAGTATTTTGGTCACCTCGGCGTTGTACCAGACATCACCGCCCAGCTCACGGATGCGGGTTTCAAAGGCGAGGGATAGTTCGTGCGAGCGGTATTTCGGGATGACAGCGCCGCCTGAAATGTAGCTGTAGAACATGTTGATGTAATGGAGGAAACTCATATTATTGCAATCCGCTCCAAGGTAACACCAGTAAGCACAGATGTTATCCTTGATGATCTGCGGAAAGCCCATGGCATCGAGGCCTTCAGAAACCGAGTAGGAGCCGCAATTCAGATAATCTGGATACTTCTCCTGGAGAACTTTTGGATCCGGTTTGCCCTTGGAAACGGACAGGTAATCCATGGCGCTGCGGATCTGGCTGGCCAGGCTGTAGAGGCGTTCCATATGCGCCCGGCCACCGGGCATGAGTTTTTCGCTGGCTTCAGCGAATGCCTCCAGACCAAAGGGCATGGAAAAATCATACTCTTCCTGCCTGGAAAGCAGATGATAGGCATCCTTGAGTTGGATCCATTCGATCTTGTCCGCCACGCCCAGGTCTTTGAAGAGCTTTTGAGTGCTGCCGGGATTTTCTGGAGTACCGATTCCATTAAATTCATGAAGAGAAGCTTCAAACTCGAACCGGCCTCTCACGAAGCTGGTGGCAAAACCGCCGGGCAGATTGTGCCTTTCACACACAAGGCAGGTTTTACCGGAGTTCAGCAACTGCACGGCGGCACTGAGGCCGCCGTTTCCAGCGCCGATAACGATCGCGTCATATTGTTTCATTAACCGCTTGTCCTTTCGATACCATTAAGCCTGGACGGTGTAGGTGAGGACATCCGGGATGACCTCGCCGTCTATCTGTAAAGCACAGGGATACGCAAAGGTCACCTGCACCTGCTTGCCTTCCACGATGTCACACCAGTCGCTCCACTTGACGTGCTCACCCTTAAAGAGCGAGGTAAAGCGCATGAGTGTGACCAGGCGGCTGCGCTTGTGCACGCAAACCACCGAAACGGTGCCTTTCGAGTTGAAGCGGTCCTGCTGCGGCGCCACCATCATCCCGCCACCGTAGAACTTGCCCTTCATCGTGGAGCCAAACCATACGTCTTTGTAAGTGGAGGTCTTGCCGTCCACGGTGATGGTCGCCTTGTTCTTTTTATAGGCGCCCAGGCAGAGTTTGACTGCAATGCTGCTGTAGTTGACCGGTTTATCGGAGGTTTCACGCTGCAGATCGCCGATGCGGCAGGTCTCGCCGTCAATGCCGTAGCCGATGCCGTTGATGAACACCCGCTCCACACCGTTCACTGTCACCACGGGCAGGTTCTCCAGGTAGCGATTCAGGTGGATGCGACCATTTTTCACGTCTTTCTCTGCGTCCCGGAAGAAGTCATTGCCGGAACCGGTCTTGACATAGTAAACCTCATTTTTCGGCTTATAACCGCGGATGTCGTTGATGAAATGGTTGAGCGTTCCATCCCCGCCCATGAGGATGACCGTGTCTTTTGCCTGCAAACCGTTAAAAAAGGCCTTCATATCCTTGATTTCAAGCACGCTGTGATATTCAACATCTTTGATGTTTGCACCGTATGCGCACGCTTCCTGCTCACCACGCCCGTTGTTTGCTTTAGGGCTCATCAGAATATGGTTCATCGTTTTTCTCCTTATAAATTATGCTCGGCTTATGCCGGCTTGGTTAACTTGTTTGTATCCTGTCATCTCAAGCGGATCCCGGCTGATCAATTGGCGATGTGAGGCATGAATCAGATCATTCAGCACCGGGTTTGTGGAATAGCCACAGACCACAAATTGGTAAAAAAATTTCAAATATATCCATACTGACCTGTCTCGTTGACCTGATGCTCCGGTTCGGTATGTCTGGAATCAATTCTCAGACACTTTGTGACGATCACGCTTTCACACAGATCCAGCAGGTCGCAGAGTGCCTTATCAGCGGCAGGGAGATTCCCTGATGTGATCTCGTTCAATAAGGTTCGGTGATGTGTGAGAAAAGTGCGATTGGTATCAGAGACACAACAGGTTTCATACAACCGCATCAGGTAGAGCAGTGTCGCTTCGAAGCCACAGAAGATCATATCGTTGACCGTGTTACCCGCCGCATGCACTAATTCTTTGTGGAACTCGTACATGTTATCCGCCAGGTTGCTCCCGCTTTCCATCTGACTCAGCGCCTGATCCATCTTCTGCAGGCTCTCAGCACTGCAGTGATTGCAGATCGCTTTCAAGCTTTCGCGCTGGATCATTTTCCGTGTGTCCATCAGGTTGCGGAACAACGTCTGGTCCAGGCTGGCGGCGTTGTATTGCATCAGCGCGCCGATGGTTTCAGGGGTTGGCTGGGCGCGGTAATCCATCACGAAGGTGCCCCGGCGTGGGATCACTTTCAGCAAACCCTGCCGCTCCAGATCGAGCACACCCTGGTTGACAGAACCGCGGCTGATGCCAAATTGAACGGCCATATCCCGTTCCGCCGGGAGACGTGTCCCCGGTTTGAGTTTGCCTGAAAATACGTCCGCCCGTATCTGACGCACGAATTTTTCCTTCAGAGAAGAGGTGTCCAATGCTTTGAAAGTAACTATGAGATCTCCTATTGAGCAGAAGCGTTACTTAATTTGAAATTTGATGTGGTCTGTAATGAAAAGGAGGGTTTTTGCTTCTGAGAATTGATAATGCTCAAGAACCTAATAAGGCATGGCGAAAACCATACTTGGATGCAAAAAAATTTTATTCGCCAAGTGAACAGATTTTAGCATACCCAATCTCGATCATCAAGATAATTGCTTAATGCCACTATTTCTGATTACAGATATCATAATTCTTTTTCATAAAACTTATGGGATGTCATACCATGCAAAAACCGCCTTCCTTTCGAATAGCGGTTTTCGAAATTAAATTATCTATGATCGTCATTCGGCCAAGAGTGGAATTTACACACACGTTCTTTCCGGTTACCACGATAAAAAAAGGGCTCGTTTACCAAGCCCATTTTTTTATCCAATGAAAACGTTAAATGATTTAAGCCATGTTTAATCGGGCCGATGTTGTGAAACATAGATATACCAGCACACCCCGTATTTATCCACAAGGTCAGCGGAAGCCGGACTCCAGGGCAACGAACCCAACTCACGCAATACATGTCCACCGTTGGACAAGGTTTTAAAAGCATGATCGAGTTCTTCGTTGTTGTCGAGGTTAATCCCGTAGCTCATGGTGGGTCGCTCCGATTCAAGCATGGATCGGGCGATCTCCTCATCTTTGTTTTCGCTGACAGCAAAAATTGAATCTTGTCCCCTGAGAAGTTCGGCGTGAAGATACTAATCGTCACTGTTTCTGGCGTTGTAACCCAGTTTCAAACCAAAGGCATCCATGTAGAACTCTGATGCTTCAACGCTGTTTCTGACATATAAAGTCGCGCCCAGATTCATTTATTCTCCTAATAAATTCATTCATATGTGGGGTGAAATGTTTTACATTTCCCCGATTTTCCCCCTTTCATCCGGATGGTGGTTTACCTGATCGGAAATTCAGCTCTGTAATAAAAATGAAGAGGAAAAGTGAGACGACAAGTTTATTCCTTTGCCTGGCATTAAAACAGCGGGTTCAAAGAGCGAAACCGCTATTCGAAAATATCGAGCGATGGAACTAAAATCCCAGGATCTGTTGTGAAGGCCACTTCACCCATAAAAGAATCACGAGAATGGCAAGATTCGCTGCAATTCCCACGACAAAAAATGGGTGGGCGTAAAAGATGAATAAGACCAGGGAAATGATGGCGCCAATCCCTGCAAACAGGCGCCACAGGTTGATTGGCACAATGAATTTAAACAACCCCAATGCTGCGGCAATCAGGCAAATACCGGCAACAAGCCAAAGAACACCGGCAACAGTGCTGATCGCTGATTTGGGCGACTTAAAATGATCCAATAGCCAGGATTGACCGGGATTCACTGGCCACCAGTTCAGCCATGTTGGGTTGGCAGCACCAGCAGATGGTTGAAATCCTGCTTTTGCCTGCGCCATGGTGATCAGCCCGTGGACAAGCAGTAATATCGCAACGAATACGCGCATCGCAACCTCCTTTTTGATTCATCGGAACGAACACAGCATTTGATCTTGATTTTGATAGTGATAAGTATTCGCAGTGAATTCCCTAAAGCACGGATAAATTCTTTCAGGGAATCACCTGTATTTTCATTATACCCATGTCACCATGCGTTTTTATGACTCAAAAGTGATTTCGAGATTGACGTAATATTTACAAACCAGCTCATTTTTTGGATGAGCTGGTCGGAGATTGATGCATTTCCTGTGATTACTTAACACTTAGCCGCTTTACTGGTTTATTGCTGTTGCACCATCCATTCGTCTCGCGTCCCCACGTCAAGAAGGCCGGGCGGTCTTTTGCCACCCGGGCTCCAGGCGCAGCAGGGCGATGAGTTCATCAAGTTTCATTACGCTCAGCGGGTTGCAGATTACGTGTTCCCGATGGGTGATGTCGCGTTACATCCATATGTCCATCTTCAATTTCCTGTAGAATGGTTACAA
>CAYWCH010000222.1:0-4509 GCA_964456715.1 uncultured Anaerolinea sp.
GGTCTTTTTGGGTTGATCCACATTATTCAAATCTGTCTTGATTTCCACTTTTTCCTCCTGTTCAACCGATTGGCTGTCTTCGATCTGAGTTTCCTTTTTTCGCGCCATGGTTATTCCCTTCACTTTCAAATAAAATGTCTCTTTTGATGGTTAAAGTATAACCGTTCATACTGATTCCGCATACTGCCTTTCATTTTTTTGACGGTTATAATCATAGGTATGGAATCCACCGAAACCATCTCCGTACCGAATGACAATCGTCAGATTGCACGGGCTGCCGGCACCATCGTCCTGGCTATGATCATCGGTCAGGCGCTCAGCCTCGTTGCTTCCATGCTCATCACCCGTGCTTTCGGTACCGGTGACAGCAACGAAGCTTTTTTCGCGGCCAACCGCCTGCCGGATATCATCTACAACCTGGTCGCCGGGGGCGCGCTTGCCTCGGCGTTTATCCCCACCTTCACCACCCTTCTGACCAAGGGGAATCGCAAGACGGCCTGGAAGCTGGCCTCCGCGGTGATCAACCTGGTGACACTGATCCTCATCCTCATTTGCGTGCTCACCGCCGTTTTTGCTCCATGGGTGGTTAAAACCATCCTCGCCCCCGGTTTCTCCGACGAATCAACCATCCTCCTCACCGCCAGCCTGCTGCGGATTCAACTGATCGCCCCGATCATTTTCGGCGTCAGCGGCCTGTTGATGGGGATCTTGAACGCGCATCAGAGCTTCTTGTGGCCGGCGCTGGCACCCGCCATGTATTCGGTCGGCAAGATCATCGGTGTGCTCTTTCTCGTTCCCCGCTTTGGGCCGCAGGGACTGGCCATCGGCGTCGTTCTCGGCGCCCTCATGCACGGGTTGATCCAGTTGCCCGCCCTGTTGAAATTACCCGATCGCAAATTTGACCTCACCCTCGGGCTCTCCATTCCCGAAGTGCGCGAGGTGGCCCGCCTGATGGGTCCGCGTCTCATCGGCGTCTCGATCGTGCAATTGAACTTTCTCATCAACACCCGCCTCGCCTCCAACTGGGAAGGCGCGGTCACGGCCATTTCCGTTTCCTTTGCCCTCATGCTCATCCCCGAAGCGGCCATCGCCCAGGCGGCTGCCATCGCCGCCCTGCCCACCTTCTCGGCCCAGGTGGCTCGCGGCAAGCCCGAAGAGATGCGTTCCTCGCTGGCGCTCCTGCTGCGTACGGTGGTCTCACTGGCCCTGCCCGCCTCACTCGGGCTGATCTTGCTGCGCCAGCCGCTGGTGGCGCTCATCTACCAGGGCGGCAAGTTCGACGCCCAATCCACCCAACTGGTGGCCTGGTCGCTGCTCTTCTACGCGGCCGGGCTGGTCTTTCATTCCATCGTCGAGATCATCTCGCGCGCTTTTTACGCCCTGCACGACACGCTCACCCCGGTGACCGTTGGCGTGGTGGCCATGAGCTTAAACATCGGCTTCAGCTTCCTGTTCACCTGGCTGTTTGGTCTGGCCGGTTGGATGCCGCACGGCGGCCTGGCCCTGGCCAATACCCTCGCCACTGCCCTCGAATCGGTCGGATTGCTCATCTATATGCGTAAACGCATCGGTGGCCTGCACCTTAAAGTGATCGGAGAAGGCGTTGGCAAGGCTGGGTTGGCCACACTGGCCATGTCGTTGGCCGTGGCCGTCTGGTTATGGCTCACCCGGGGATTTGCCAATTGGATGATCGCCATTGCCGGTGTGCTCATCGGTTGTGTGGCCTACCTGGTGGTAATGTACGCCCTCAAGGTGCCTGAAATACAAAACATTGCCTCGCTACTGAAGCGACTGAAACCATCCGTAAGGAAATAAGATGAACCTGGATATCCGGCAAGCTGAACCAGAGGATGTCGAGATCGCTTGTGTTTTACTGGCAGATACGATGATGGATTTCGGCGTGGCTACGCTGGGGCTTGGGGATCCTGAATTGGAAATGAAGGCGCTGCGTAGATGGTTTGTTCAAAAAGACAATTGCTTCAGTTACGAATTATGCAAGGTGGCTGCCGTCGACAACGTGGCTGCGGGTCTGTTGCTGACTCTACCCGGCGACCGTCTGGCGTACCTGGAAGGCACGCTGGCCAACGGAATCTTCAAGATCTATAATCCGATTCAGGTAATACGCATGGTCTGGCGGCTCATTGTGCTTGGATACACAAAAGAAGCTGAAAGTGACGAGTATTTGATCGCTCATGTGGCGGTGGCTCCCGAATTCCGCCGGCGTGGGATTGCCACGCTGCTTTTGGCTGAGGCTGAAAAAGAAGCCAGGGAACAGGGTTTTACGAAACTGGTGCTTGAGGTCGAGATCGGCAACAATAATGCGTTCAAGGCTTATGAAAAATTTGGTTTCAAAACGGTTTTGACTACTGAATTCAAACGGCGGGCAAAGAAACTCGGCTGCCCGGGTTACTATAAGATGCTCAAAAAACTGGATGGGAGGTAATTATGGCTGAAAATATTGGACAGGAATTCATGCGGAAAACCCGCTACCCCGAGATTTCGGATTCACCGCAGGAGGGCGGCGTCATTCCGCAGCCGCCCCTGGAGCTGCCCGCCCCGGTTGGAGCAGAGTTGATCGCCCTCCCCAAACCGGCAGATTTTTTTGTTCCTTCGATGGATTTGCGCAGTGCCATCGAGACACGCCGCACCGTGCGTAATTACGCCGACACTCCCCTCACCCTGGAGGAATTGACTTACCTGCTCTGGGTATCACAGGGGGTCAAAGAGGTGACCAAACGACCAGTCACCCTGCGCACCGTTCCCTCCGCCGGTGCCCGCCACGCCTTTGAGACGCTGCTGCTCGTCAACCGCGTGGACGGCTTGAAACCCGGCTTGTACCGCTACCTGGCCATCGAAAACAGTCTGATCGACCTACACGCCCCCGTCGACATCACCGCGCGCGTCAAGGATGGCTGCCTGGAGCAAAGCCAGGTTGATGGCAGCGCTGCCACCTTCATCTGGATGGCCATGGTCGAGCGCATGTTCTGGCGCTACGTCGAACGCGGCTACCGCTATCTCCACCTCGACGCCGGCCACGTCTGCCAGAACCTGGCACTCGGCGCGGAGCAAATCGCAAGCGGAATCTGCCCCATTGCTGCCTTCGACGACGACAAGCTCAATGCCGTGCTCGGCCTGGACGGGGTGGAACAGTTCGTCATTTACGTTGCCACGGTCGGGAAGAAAAAATAATTGTCTGTCAACGAAGGTGATAATTAAAAATAAAAGGTGTGCTCACAAGTCTGGAGCACACCTTTTTTGATTTCTTAAATTTATTTTGCGAGGATGTCGGTCATGTGTAGGTAGTCTTCCGACACCCGTTTGGTGTTGGAGAGAACCTCGTCGATGGATATGGGGACGATGTCGCGCCCGTTAAGCGCGGTCATGACGTTGCTTAACCCGGCCATCAGAAATTCCACCGCTTTCACGCCAAACCGCGTGGAAAGCAAGCGGTCGAACGCTGTCGGCTTGCCACCGCGCTGGATATGGCCCAAAATGGTCACCCGGGTGGTGAAGCCGATGTCCATGGCATCGATCATGGCGCCCAGTTCCAGGGTATGCGGCTTGTACCCCTCGGCTACCACGATGATGGCGTGGGTCTTGCCGCGCCTGTAAGCCTCTTCGATGGCTGCGGCAACCGCTTCAGGCGGAGTGGGGCTCTCGGGGGTCAGCACCAGTTCGGCGCCGGTGATTATGCCCGCCTGGATAGCCAGGTAGCCCGATTCGCGCCCCATGGTTTCCACTAAAAAGGCGCGGCTGTGCGACGAAGCCGTATCGCGGATCTTGTCGATCGCGTCGACGATGGTGTTCAGCGCGGTATCCACGCCGATGCACATGTCTGTGCCGTAGATGTCGTTATCGATGCTGGCCGGAACGCCAACCACCGGCACGCCCTTCTGCGCCAACATCTGGGCACCGTGCAGTGACCCGTCGCCGCCGCCCACGACAATGGCATCCATGCCGGCGTTGTTGATCTGCCGGATAGCCTCGCGCTGACCGCTGGCCTCGCGGAACTCCTTGCTGCGTGCAGTGCGCAAAATGGTACCGCCGCGCTGCAGAATACCACCCACGTCGCGCACCCCCAGTTCGACGAACTTGCCGTGGATCAGGCCTTCGTAGCCTTCCTCGACCCCCAGCACGCGGATGTTGTTGGCCGAGGCGGTGCGCACCACGGCACGGATGAATGGGTTCATGCCCGGTGAATCGCCCCCGGAGGTTATCACCCCGATGGTTTGGATTTTCTTGACTGGTTCTACCATTCTTACTCTCTTTCTATCGGCTTACTGAAGACGTACGTTGTCCACCTGTACGTTTTCGGAACCGACCAATTCTACCAGCTTCTCGATCAAATCGGGGTTAACGCCTGTGGTATCGTTGGGAAAATCGAGGAAATGGCGGAAACCATTTTCGTGGATCATCAAACAAAAATGATCGGTGCCGGGGTTGGCACGAAGCAGCCCATGCACCCGTTTGAGACGGCGGATGTCACGTTCTTTTTCACCGGTGGCCTTG
>CAYWCH010000223.1:0-4508 GCA_964456715.1 uncultured Anaerolinea sp.
TGAGTTGATCAATTCGATTCGCACCCACAGCACCCAGGCATTCAGAGAACGCTACCGCTTCATTGACGTTCTGCTCATCGACGACATCCAGTTCATCGCCGGCAAGGAATCGACGCAGGAGGAGTTCTTCCACACCTTCAATACCCTGCACGACCAGGAAAAACAGATTGTCATCTCCTCGGATCGCCCTCCCAAAGCCATGAGCACACTGGAAGAACGGCTGTGTTCGCGCTTTGAGTGGGGTCTCATCGCCGACATCCAGCCTCCCGATCTCGAAACCCGCATGGCCATCCTGCGCGACAAAGCACAGCGCATGCGCCACAACGTTCCGGATAACATCATCGATTACATCGCGCACCTGTTCCAGTCCAATATCCGCGAGCTGGAAGGCGCGCTCACCCGCGTGGTCGCCTATGCCGACCTGCGCGGCAAGCCGCTCAACGCTGAACTGGCCGAGATCGCCCTCACTGACATGATGCCCTCGCATAAACAATTGGAACCCGACCGCGTGGTGGACGTGGTGGCGTCCTCCTTCGGTATCACCCGCGAAAAGCTGATGAGCCGCGAACGCACCCGTGAAGTTGCCCTGCCCCGCCAGGTGGTGATGTACCTGCTGCGCGAGGAAGCCAATGTCTCCCTGCCGCAGATCGGTGAAGTACTCGGCGGACGCGATCACACCACCGTCATCTACGCCTGCGTGAAGGTGGCCGACCTCATCGAACGCGATGACCGCCTGCGCCGTCAGATCGGTCAAATCCGCGAAACCCTTTACAGCCGCCGGCCTGCGATTTAACGTTCTCAGCATGAGAAATTGCTAATCAAATTCATATAATAAATAAGGTATAATTTACCCATAAATAGTAAATATTCAGGTTGGGCGGGACTGCTCAATTGTTGAATCTGGTTGAAGAATTGTTGGAAGTATTTGGGAATTTGAAATTGCATGTTTCATATTAAACCCTGGCTTGGACACTTCGCCGGGGTTTTTTTTTGAATTGACTTTTACGGTCCGCAGGACCGTTTGTAACAAGAAAGGTAATTGAATAATGAAAAATCATCCATTGAGGATCATTCCCCTGGGAGGTCTGGGGGAAGTGGGGGAAAACATGATGGTGTACGAATACGACGATCAACTACTCGTCGTCGATGCCGGCTTGATGTTCCCTGAGAACGACATGCTGGGCGTCGATTACATCATCCCGGACATCAGTTATTTGACAGCCCGCCGCAACAAGGTGAAGGGCATTGTCATCACTCACGGCCATGAAGACCACACCGGGGCTGTGCGGCACCTGCTCGAAGAGATCCAGGCGCCCATCTATTCCACCCCGCTGACACAGGGTCTGCTCGAGGTCAAGCTCGCCAAGAATGGTCTGGCTCAGCGCGCGAAGCTGGAGACCGTCCACGCCGGTGACACCCGCAAGATCGGCCCGTTCAACGTGGATTTCTTCCACGTCTGCCACTCCATCCCGGATGGCGTTGGCCTGGGCATCGATTCGCCTGCCGGACTCATCGTCCACACCGGTGACTACAAGTTCGATCATACTCCGGTCGACAACTGGCCCACCGATTACGCCAAATTGGCCGAGTTCCAGCGCCGCGGTGTGCTGGCATTACTGGCTGATTCGACCAACGCTGAACGTCCCGGCTGGACTCCATCCGAAAAGGTCATCGACTCCGCATTCGATAAAGTTTTCCGCGAAGCCAAAGGCCGCATCATCATCGCCAGCTTTGCGTCGCTCATTTCACGCATGCAGCAGGTGGCTGAAGCCGCCGAGCATCACGGCCGCAAGATTGCCTTTGCCGGCACCAGCATGGTGGATAATGCCCGTATCGCGCAGAAGTTGAACTATCTCAACATCCCCGATTCTCTCCTTATCGGTCTGGATGAAGCGCTGAACCGCAAGGACCGCGAAGTGGTCATCATGTGCACCGGCTCGCAAGGTGAACCTACATCAATTTTAGGTAGACTCTCCACCGGCTCTCACCGCATTTTCGATATCACCCCCGGCGATACCATCGTTCTTTCCTCGCACCCCATCCCAGGCAACGAAGAGAACGTCTACCGCACCATCAACCGCCTCATCGAGCGCGGCGCCAACGTCATCTACGAATCGATCGCACCCGTGCATGTCTCCGGTCACGCCAGCCAGGAAGAGCAGAAACTGATGCTCCACTTGACCCAGCCGAAATACTTCATCCCCATCCACGGCGAACTGCGCCAGTTGACGCGCCACGCCGCTCTGGCCGCTGAAGTGGGCATCCCACGCGAGAATATCTCCGTCATCCGCAACGGGCAGACGGTGGAATTCTTCGACGGCAAAATGAAACTCGGTCAGCAGGTCCCCACCTCATACGTGTTCGTGGACGGTTCCGGCGTCGGCGACGTCGGCCCTGAGATCATGCGCGAGCGCGAAAAACTCTCGCAAGAGGGTGTAGTTGTGATCAACCTGGCGGTCGATAAGTTCACCGGCAAGCTCTCCCGTCAACCTGAGGTACTCAGCAAGGGCTTCATCGTCATGCAGGATGCCAACGGTCTGCTCGATGGTTTGCGCACCAAGATCAGCCAGACCGCGGCACACGCCAACGGCTCCATGCAGAAAGACATGGAACAAACTGTCGGCAACTATCTCTACAGTGAGACCCATCGCCGCCCGATGGTGTTTGTCAATTTGTTCAAAGCGTAAGCATAATATCAGTATATTGTAATCAGATACCAGGGATCAGGAAAATCAAATGATTTTCCTGATCCTTTTACTAATCACTTGTTACTAATCCCAAATCGTTCGATATTATCCTATCGATCTTCCCCATCGGATACTCCCTAAGCTCCTGCGGATCTACCCAGCGGATCTCGCTGGCTTCGAGCGCGGACGGCTCTGCACCATTCAACTCGGCATGGAATGCGTGCAGCGTCACCCTGAAGTGGGTGTAGGCGTGCTTGTAAACGCCCAACTCCTTCCCTACTTCAATTTCCGCTGCCAGTTCCTCGACGATCTCACGACGCAGCGCCTCTTGCAGGCTTTCACCCGCTTCCACCTTGCCGCCGGGGAACTCCCATAGGCCGCCCAGCAGCCCTTTCGAGGGTCTGCGCGCGATGAGCACCCTGCCCTCCCGCCGGATCACCGCGGCCGCCACCAGGTAATGCGGTATCGGCTTCTTTTCGGTCATCACGGGCAGTTGTTCCTGCAAACCCGATGACTTTGCCAGACAAATCTCAGAAACCGGGCAGTTGCCACAATCGGGCTTGCGCGGTGTGCAGACCGTCGCCCCCAGGTCCATTACCGCCTGGTTGTAATCGCCGGCTTTCCCGGATGGCAGCAACTCTTCCGCTTTTTGCCAGAGCGCTTTCTCCCCTTCACTGGTATCAGCAGGAACCGCGAGGTTGAAGCAGCGGCTCAGCACGCGCTTGACGTTGCCATCCAGCACTACCTCGTCCCTGCCAAACGCGATTGACGAAATCGCCGCGGCCGTGTAGCGCCCCAGGCCGGGCAGCTTCTGTAATTCTTGCCGCTCCGATGGCAGGGAGCCGTTGTATTCCGCCACGATCACCCTGGCAGCCTTCAAGATCGAGCGCGCCCGTGAGTAATATCCCAACCCCTCCCAGGTATTTAAAACATCTTGTTCGCTGCTCTCTGCCAATACTGTGACGCTCGGGAATTGCTCCATCCAGCGCAGAAAAAACGGGATCACCGTATCCACGCGCGTTTGCTGCAGCATGATCTCTGAGATCCACACCGCGTATGGATCAGGATGCCCGCGCCAGGGCAGGCTGCGGGCATTGGATCGATACCATTTGAGAAGACTTGAGCTGAATTGTTGAGGTGCTTTCACTAGATTTGAAAACCACCATGCGCTTCAACAATCTTGAGATTAAAATCCTGCACGAACCCCAACAAACGATCGTAAAGGGCGTTCCACTCCGGGCTGGCAAGATATTGGCGTGCCCGGTTAAGGTTGGGCAGGGTCGCGCCGATGGTGATCTGCGGACCAGTGCCGTAGACAGTGGCCCACGCGTCGGTGAGGTCCGCACCAGACCGTTGGATCCCTGGGATGAGCTCACGGATAACAAACTCGAAATAGTCCTGTTCGGATTCGGGTTTGATATCCCATGTCATCAAGATCTTTACGGTCATGGCGAATGTTCCCGTTTAGCTTTTCTGGTAATCCAAAATAACCACTTTGGTCTCTTCCGGTAAAGCTGCCACATTGGGGATTTTTAATGAAGGCACGGATTCGACCTTGCTCAATCCCATTTCTTTGATGAATTTATCCAGCGAGTCCAATTTTTGCACGGTCGCGCCAGTGGCCGGGATGGCATAATGCATGGGGATGACAATACTTGGCTCCAGCAGGCTGATGATCTCTGTCGCTTTAATGGCGTTCAGCGCGCCACCGCCCCCGACCGGCACCAGTGCCACATCGATCGGTCCCAGGTCTTCGACTTCTGTTTGAGTGGGAACCCGGTTCAAATCGCCGAGGTGCAGCACGTTGATCCCGTTGAAATC
>CAYWCH010000224.1:0-1477 GCA_964456715.1 uncultured Anaerolinea sp.
CTCCGCACGTTATATCCGCCTACCTTCAGGGGTTGTTTGACACAGACGGATATGCTGGCCGGAATATGGTAGAGTATGCCAGCAAAAGCACGGTACTTGCGAGAGAAGTACACCTTCTGCTTCTTTCTCTGGGAATTGTTTCTACCCTATCGCAACGCAGGGGTGGGGTTGGAGATGGACAGTGGAGACTTTCTATTTCCGGCCCAGCGCTCCGCGAGTTTGCTGACCGAGTTGGGTTTTCGTTGTCTAGGAAACGAATCCGAATGACGAAGTACATAGATTCCCACGAGACAAATCCAAACCTGGACACAACCCCCTATCTTATTCCGGCTGACGATTTGCGCAAGATGATTCCTGAAGACAAGAGGCGGCTGTTCAAGGAATATCTTACAAGGGGGGCTGCCCCCAGCCTAAGAACCCTAAAGAAAATGGCGGAGGTCGTCCCTCTTCTTGCTCGTTATGTCGAGGCACAAGAAAGATTTTATTGGGACGAAGTAACGGTCGTAGAAGACGGGGAGTATACGGAGGTGTTCGACCTAACCGTTCCCGAAGGGCACTCGTTCGTTGGCAACGGCTTTGTTTGTCACAACACCCACCTGGCGTGCGCCATAGCGAACGAACAATGGAAGAACAACCGTAGCGCTCATTACGAGACGGCCCCAGACATTCTTTCCATGCTGAGAGAAGGGTACAAGACCGACAGCTTTGACGAGCGGATGAAACTTCTTGCAGACATAGACCTGTTGGTTCTGGATGATTTAGGGGCAGAGCGCGGGACGGATTGGGCAGAGGAACAGCTATACGTCCTCTTGAACAACCGCTACCGAAGTGCTCTGCCCCTTGTGGTTACTACGAACGAACGATTGGAGAGCACCAAGAAGATTCATCCAAGGATTGTATCAAGGCTGCGGCAGGGGACGGAGAGAGCGGGTGGGTTCAGTCGAGTGATCACAGTACCAGCGGGAGATTTGAGGCCGTATGTCTAAAAAACCACGCGACCTACACCGACACGCCATCAAACGCATTGGTGAGCGATATGGGCTTTGGGTTACAAGGCAGGACTTGGAAGAAATGGAGGAACAGATCAGGTCAGGAACGAGCGAGTATCTTGGGGCTGAGTCGCTGAATATCTCTCGACACAAGGTGACGTGTTCCGGCATACAGATCGTGGTTCTTTACAACAAGAGCCTGCACACCATTTGTACCGCACTACCAGGAGGGGACGATGCTAAGGAGATTAGTCTGTTTCTTTAGGGGTCACGTTAGGGGAAGGTGTGTCTACCAGAACGACGACCTACAGGTTTACGAGTGTTCGGTCTGTTACGCGCAGTACCCGATCTTCACTCTTGGTTATCATGTTCACGAGGTCTTGGAAGAGGCGAACTTTGAGGGCGCAGAAAGGCTGGTAGGGAAGTGGTTATCGTAGCCAAACGAGATGTGGTTAGCGACGCGTTCTTTGACAAGACCGAGACAGTGA
>CAYWCH010000224.1:1487-2099 GCA_964456715.1 uncultured Anaerolinea sp.
CTCTCCACAGACGGTCATTCTGCTGGTCTGTGGAGAGGCCCTGTGGACGGACACGGCCCTGCTGAACAAAGACGGGGTGACTGCCTGGGGAGAAAGGCAGCACACCTGTGAGAAGTGTGGGGTGCAGTATGTCGCTGAGTGATATTCTTGCTGCTTTGGGAGACGTGAGAAGGCTACAGGTGGTTCAGGCTCTGAAAGAGAACGGGCCTATGACACAGAGACAGATCGCTGAGACGATTGGCGAGTGGGAAGGGACGCACTCTTCCTCAGAGTACAGAGTTAGAAGGGCCGTGAAGGTTCTTTCAGATGCAGGGATTGTGGAGGAGGTCGGGGCCGTTCCTGTGAGGGTGATTCTGTTGGAGAACGTTGTTGGCGATGCGGGAAGGAAGTTGATTGAATTGGGGGGAAAATGAGAGCGCGACCGTTCTATTGCGGCAGTCAGGCGATGGAGTGGGAGGGGGCGAACTGTGATCGCTGCACAAAGGGCCAGTCGGGGGACGACGAGTTCAAGTGCGACATCCAGCAGGAGTTGTTTGAGGCGGCGTGTGGCGACGGGACTGTATCTGCCGAGATAGCGAAGCGCATGAGCGTACCGAGTGGCGGTTACTATAT
>CAYWCH010000224.1:2109-4493 GCA_964456715.1 uncultured Anaerolinea sp.
TATATCTGGAAGTGTGGCGAGTGGGAGCCTACCGAAGAATGGAAGGCTGAGTGGACTAAAGGAGCGTAATGAGCAAGGCTGTTGTGGCGACAGTCGAAGAGATTACGACACTAAAGAGTTGTTGCCCCGTGATGCGCATGGCGTGGGAAGCCAGGCAGAACATCATTGAGCACGAGAGATTGAATCAGTTCTGTGCATCGGCATGTCCCAGGGTGGAACAGATACCAGAGAAGTGTCCGGAGATAAAAGGCCCGCGTTTGATGGTCTGCATTGTGTGGAGACAGGGCGCGATAACGCCTTCGGGTGGGTGTAAAATGAACTGCCCCTGTATGCAACCAGCAGATGATGAGTGGTACGCGGCCTTCGAGAAGTGGGAAGAAAAGATGGCAAAGGAACACACGAGGCGAATGACGCCCGTGTTTGCAGAGACGATTTACGATCCGAGTGTGCAGTTGTTATGAAGTTCTCCGTCCACCTCTCTTCCCTTGACGACCTGAGACAAATCATCCTTCCCCCAAGTATGGTCTGTGTGTCGCCCACAACCATTACAGCAACCTGGTTCATGTCCGAACAGATCACGCCTTCGGAGGCAAGGACTCTGGCTAAGATCGCCGGGTTCCCTTATGGCGTCGGGGACGGCGTTCGGGTATCGTTTCATCCTAAGACGAGTTATACGATAGAGGACGTGACCGCGAGAGTAAGCAGAGACGCCTTGAGACTGGCGATGAGCGGGCCGTGTCGCTCGACATCGTCTGTAAAACAGAGGAACCGCCTGTACTCTGTTTTACCTGACTTCTCCGAGAAAGCCCTTGAGTCTATCCTTGTCTTACCGACCATCAACTACCCGAACGAGTGGGTGAACGAAGAGATAGACAAGGCCAAGTTCCTCGAACACGTCTTTAGAGCCACAAGAGACACGCCCGACGCCTTCTGGTGGGTTGAGAGGGACGGGACGTGGGTGAACTTGAGATCAGTGACGAAGTGGTGGAATCAGCGATACCGCCAGATGATTTCTGTAAACGAAACGGCAGAGATGATCGGTGGTAAAACTAGAGTCCTTACGGTAAACGGGGTAAGGCTGAGTTATCGACTCATAAAAACGCTTGACATCCTCAAGGCCAGATGATACTATAGTCGTGTCTCTCTCCTTCTCTAGCAGAGACCCCCCTTTCGGGGGGTTTTCTGCATAGAGAGGTTGGGGGGGGCTTCCAACCCCTCGGCTAACGGGTTGCCCCGTGTCACCCAAAAGGATTGAAGTTCGCCAGGTCTACGCCAAAGGTGCCGAGTATGTTCTTTAGAAGCTCGTACTCGCCAATGGCGGCAAACATGGAGACAACAGCAAGGACAGTCACTGACCCCCAATCAAACGACAGCCGTAGCATGGCGGTGACAAAGCAGACGAGGAAGGTGACGGTGTTGATGATCAGCCCTCGTTCGCGCCACTTTTCGGGACATGGTTCGTCGTGATGCTGCGTCCACCACTTCTCCGTAAGGGTCTCAATAAGCGGTCTCAGCAGAAAGACCATCACGATAGCGGTGAACAGACCCAAGAGAAGCGGGTTGTCCAGGTTCTCCCAGGCAAGCGTCAAGATGGTTTCAATGGTGATGTTCATAACCCCCTCCTAAAAGAGATACACACTTGGTCGCACAGCGTCCAAATAGAACTGGAACCAAAAATCGCTGCCACCGCCCCTATATTCCTGGCTCCCCCCAAGAGCCGAGCGGTAATCTCCAGCAGCAAGAACGTCCCAGTTTATCATCTGATAAGCCCAATCAAAGTCTGGGGCCACGGGGCCAATCTCGAAAACGCCTTTGCGAGCAAACTCCCAGTAATAATCGCTAACAATCTGAACCGGCCCCCCAAGAAATAGCCCCCCGCCTTCAGCCCCGTCTCTGGGGTATGCTGAACAGGGGTCTACGGCCCCCTGAAAAACAGTTTGTGGTGCTTCGTACTGAATCTCCCATGTGGGAAGCCCTGTTTTCCAGTTGTCGCTGTGCAACACATATGATAGCCATGGCGACGGCGATGGATACTCGTCTTCTTTGTCTATGTCTACGTATAGATACAAGTCATCGCCTACAGGGAGCACTGCAAGAGAATAATTGTAGGCTGTTAGTTCGAGCCAAAACCAATTGCCGTGTGACGGAGAAAATGATACAACGTTGCTCTCCCATGTAATTCCTCCGTCTAGAGAAATGGCCTGGTGTAATGGGCCATAGCCATAATCGATCTCTGTGTCTGCAGCCAGTACCAACACGGTGTCGCCTATTGCTAGAATTGCTTGTCGGTCTAAATAAGAAGATGGGGCTGCGATAACAATAACGGGCTCGCTCCACGTCATGCCGCCATCCGTCGAAATCTGAGCGGTTGCGGTTGCTAGAGG
>CAYWCH010000225.1:0-3418 GCA_964456715.1 uncultured Anaerolinea sp.
CAACGACTATGCCATCGGTCAAAGCCACAATTTGGAATTTATCAACATCCTCAATAAGGACGCATCGATCAATGAAGCCGGCGGACCCTACGCGGGTATGGACCGCTTTGCCTGCCGCAAGAAGCTTTGGGAAGACATGCGCGCCCAGGACCTGGTGATCAAGGAACAGCCCTACACAATGAACGTACCGCGCTCCCAACGCGGCGGTGAGATCGTCGAACCGATGATCTCCACCCAGTGGTTCGTCAAGATCCAGTCGCTGGCCGATAAGGCGCTGGCTGCCGTTCAGGAAGGTAAAACGAAGATCGTTCCTGAGCGCTTCACCAAGGTTTACTACAACTGGCTGGAAAACATCCGCGACTGGTGCATTAGCCGTCAATTGTGGTGGGGACATCGTATTCCGGTATGGTACTGCGACGATTGCGGTGAGATGACCGCCGCCCGCGTGGATCCGACCGAATGCTCCCATTGCCACAGCAAGAAGATCCATCAGGATGACGACGTGCTGGACACCTGGTTCTCCTCCGGCCTGTGGCCGTTCTCCACACTGGGTTGGCCCGAGCAAACACCGGATTTGAAATACTTCTACCCCACCTCGGTGCTCGAAACCGGCGCGGATATCCTGTTCTTCTGGGTGGCGCATGATGATGTTCGGCATCGAATTCACCGGTGAGCCGCCTTTCCACACCGTCTACCTGCACGGTCTGATCCTGGATGAAAAGGGTCAGAAGATGAGTAAGACCAAGGGTAACGTGATCGATCCGCTGGTGGTCATGGATGACCTGGGTACCGACGCGCTGCGCTTTACCCTGCTGGTGGGCTCCACTCCCGGCAAAGACAGCAACCTGAGCCTCAAGAAGGTGGAAGGCAACCGCAACTTTGCCAACAAGATCTGGAACGCCGGGCGCTTCGTCCTCGGCGCGGTCAGCCAGGCTCCGCGCGAACCCATTGCACCGCCGCAATGGACTCTGGCTGATTCGTGGATCTGGGCTCGTTTGACCACCCTTGTCCGCGACACTGAACGCTTGTTTAGCAACAACCAGTTCGGTGAGGCCGGCCGTCAGATCTATGAATTCTTCTGGGGTGAATTTGCTGATTGGTATCTCGAGATTGCCAAGACCCAGCTCAATGAAGGCGGCGATCGCGCTTATTACACCGCCAGAACCCTTATCCGCGTACTGGACGCCTGCCTGCGCCTGCTGCACCCGTTCACGCCGTTTGTCACCGAAGAACTCTGGCAGGCGCTGAAAAAGACGGCCATCGAATGCGGTTTTTCACCTTTCGACAGCCACTCCAACTGGGAGGAAGCACTCATCATCGCGCGCTGGCCGGAAGCCAGGGAACCGGAAGGTTGGGAAGATCAAACTGTACAGGATTTCAGCCTGGTGCAGGATGTGGTGCGTTCCATCCGCAACATTCGTGCAGAAAAGGGCGTTCAGCCCTCCAAGAAGATTGCCGCCACGCTGGTCTGCGGAAACCGTAAAGACGTTCTCGAGAAGCAAACTGCGTCCATCTACTCATTGGCCGGAATCGAACCCTCATCCCTGAACCTCCAGACCGCTCTCTCAACGAAACTGGAAAACCAGGTGTCGATCGTGGTTTCCGGCGTGGAGATCTACCTCCCGCTGGCCGACCTGGTGGATGCGGATGCAGAACTGGCCAGACTTACGAAGGAACTGACCGAGACGACAACTCAGATCGATCGGCTTGAGAAACTGCTCAACAGCGATTTTGGCAGCAAAGCTCCAGCCGCTGTGGTTGAAAAAGAAAGGCAGCGCCTGACGGCTTTTAAAGAAACTGCATTAAAATTGGAACAACAATTGAAAATGCTGCAAAAGTAACGAGAAAAGAAGTCCTTCTCAACTCGAGAAGGACTTTTCATTTACTTGGGCATTCCACCGAACAGCTTTCTGAAAAAGCGATGGAATTGATGAATGGATTCCACCGGAGGCAGGTGCATGAACATGCATTCGCCGCTGACCACGTTCATCCCCAGTGCCAACGCTTTGTCTTCAGCCTCGCGTGACTCCCCGCCCTGCTGCAGCCAGAGCTGCCTGATCCCCAACGCGGCCATATCATCGATAATGGCCAGTGTTGCAGCCGGCGGCAACACAATCACCACCGCATCGGGCTTGGCAGGCAACGCCCCCAAACCGGCGTAACAGCGATCACCCTCGATCATGTCCATGTTCGGATTGACCGCGGTCACTTTAAAACCCTTGGCTTTCATGTCGCGATAAAGCATCGTGCCAAATTTATCTTTGTTCCGGGATACGCCTACAACAGCAAAAGTTTTTTGTGCCAGGAACTCTTCGATCGATTTTTGGGAGTTTTTCATGTGCTATGCCTGTTCTTCAATGAGATGATTTGTTAAATATAGCACTTCGCGATAAAAAAACAACTGCCTCCATATAGGAGGCAGTTGTTGGTAATGATGATGCTTGTTCAGGATTTTCGCTTGACAACCAGAGAATAAACCGCCAGCAAACCTGCTGCGACTGCAGCCAAGAGAGCACTGGTATAGATCAGCGATACCGTTGGGAATTTTTTGGCGATCCCGGTAAAAGCCCAGACCAAAACCAGCAAATATGCAACATCGCGCCTGGTGAATGCCATCAAGGCTGCTATGACCACGGCCACAACCAGCATGATCACCGCCCAAGCCAGCGGTCCGATTCCCCAGCCATTCCAGTTGATGTAATATAAAACATCTGAGACGTTGGCAATCGTTGCGACGGTGATCCATCCCAGGTAAACCGAAAAGGGAACCCTGACCGCCCATGTTTCACCAGAACTGACCCTGTTACTTTTTCCAATACCGAGGCGAACGTAGATCAGAATCAGGCTGATGAGTAGGGTGAACATGGCAACAAGCGTCAAAACGAACATTTCATAGTGCCAGAGGAATATCCAGGCACAATTCGCAATGCTGCTTAATATGAACAAGCCACTAATTCCCGCCAGGCGGGGGTTTTCTCTTTGAGATGGAAGGGCTTGAAAAACCGCGTATGCGATAAGCCCCAAGTAGATCAATCCCCAGATCGAGAAAACGTATCCACTTGGAACGAAATATACCTGAAACTGATCAGATATTTGACCGGTACTCATGCCATTGATTGGCAAGATATCTGCCAGCGCATTGATCGTGATCGTGACAATCACGGTAACAACAACTACGATCTGTCTGATTAATCCTTTTTTCATTAATTAACCTCCTGAACCTTTCCATATTCATTATATCGAGAGAGGGATTCAAAGAAAAGGGGCTGTATAACCTTTGTATATGGCAATGATTTGGAAATTACTTGCGCTCCATACGCATCAATCTTCGGGTGCGGAAAGTAAGGAGAATGAAGCGCCAGGCATGTTTGATCGGACTGATGTGACTGTGCTCTCCGGCATAGATTGTTTTAATCGT
>CAYWCH010000225.1:3428-4446 GCA_964456715.1 uncultured Anaerolinea sp.
CATTCATGATGCAGCGCATGATCATCTCCACCTCAAACTCAAACCCGTGAAGTTCACTGGAGATGAGTGCATCCATCAATCTTGAAGAAATCAGCCGATAACCTGATTGATTATCGGGGATGTACTGCCCCATCGCCCACGAAAAGAGCCATGTACCCACCGTGTTTGAACACATGCGAATGAATGGCATCTTGTGAAAATTACGCCGTCCGATGATCAGATCGGTATGATTGTTTTTGAACTCATTGATAAATTCCGGAATCTCGGCCGGATCGTGCTGACCATCGCCATCCAGGCAAATAACGGCGTCGTAAGCCTGCTCCAGCGCGTACCTGTAGCCTTTGATCATGGCTGCGCCTTTTCCCTGGTTGGGTTCCTGGCGAATTACCTCAGCGCCGTTCGCTCTGGCAATCGCTGAGGTCTCATCAACAGAGCCATCATCCACTACCAATACAGGCAGGAATTTTCCGGCTTTGGTGACAACAGCGGCAATATGGTCTTTTTCATTGAATGCGGGGATGAGTGCAAGAATTTTTTGAGTATCTTTTGACATTCATATTCCTTTATTGTCCCGGTGGTTCAACAATAAAGTTTATCTTATTCCTGCCAAAACATCCAGAGAAAAAAACTGGCTGGAGCAAATCCAGCCAGTTGATTGTTTATCGTTTCTGTAAAATTCCCAGCAATACCATAATGCCACAGGCTATTAGCACGATCGGGAACAGTAAGGATATGTCGAGTGAAAACAAGGTCATCACACCGACAGCAAGGACAAACAATCCGATCAAAAGCATCGACCAGGTTTGCCAATTCAGACGCCAGTTGTCTCTCACCACAAAGATTAGAGCGTTCAAAAGTACGCCCGCTCCCGCCACCAGGATGGGAATCGACCACCATTTGGGATAGGCAGCCAACCAATCTTTTAACGCTGCGATCGGCAGGTACTGGATCAAGAAGCCGAATCCAACCAACATCCCGGCCAGGCCGACCCACGCGGCGATCCCTGACCATACACTCA
>CAYWCH010000226.1:0-2190 GCA_964456715.1 uncultured Anaerolinea sp.
GCCGCTGGCAGCGACGAGATCCCAACCTACCAGGCCGTCCTCACCGGCACCGCGCTTAAATCGATCGCGATCGGCGTGGACAACCTGGGCAAGTATTACGTTTCCTTCGTGATGAATGACGAAGCCGTCAAGGTCTTTGCCGATTTCACCACCGCTCATCAGAATGAATATCTGGCGATCGTGTTGGATAACGAAGTGATCGAATGCCCTGTGATCAACACACCCATCACCGAGGGTCAGGGCCAGATCTCCGGCAGCTTTACCGCCGAAACCGCCAACAACCTGGTTGTGCAGTTGCGCTACGGCGCGCTGCCCGTGCCTTTCAAGGTGGTCGAGAGTGAAGCCGTAGGCGCCACCCTGGGCCAGGAATCTGTTGATAAATCCGTGCTGGCCGGCGTCATCGGTTTGGCCATGATCGTCATCCTGATGATCTACTTCTACCGCCTGCCCGGTCTCATCGCCGACGTCGCACTGGCCATGTACGTGATGACCAGCTTCGCCCTGTTCAAAATCATCCCCGTCACGCTCACCCTGCCCGGTATCGCCGGCTTTGTCTTGAGCATCGGCGTGGCCGTCGACGCGAACATCCTGATCTTCGAACGTATGAAAGAAGAGATGCGCGCCGGACGCGGTCTGCGTCAGGCCATCGACCTGGGTTGGAAACGCGCCTGGCCCTCCATTCGTGATTCCAACATTTCCACCTTGATCACGTGCGCGATCCTCTTCATCTTTGGCAGCCAATTCGGCGCCACCATCGTCAAGGGTTTCGCGGTGACTCTGGCCATCGGTGTGGGCGTCAGCCTGTTCACGGCCATCGTTGTCACCCGAACCTTCCTGCACGTTGTGCTGGATAACCTCAAATTCGCCGAGCATCCGCGCTGGTTTGCCAAATAGGAGGAACCCATGAATATACTCAAACACAGATATGTATACTTCCTCATTTCGCTGATCATCATCATCCCTGGTATCGCAGCCCTGATCGCCTGGGGTTTACCCCTGGCCATCGACTTCACCGGCGGCTCGGTTCTTGAAGTGAAATTTGCCCCCGCGACTGCGCGCCCCGGCTCTGAGGACATGATCGCCTTTTACTCGGATCACGGAATCAAGGATGCCCAGGTTCAGACTTCGGGCGACGACAGTCTGATCATTCGCTCAATGGAGATCGATGAGACGAAGAAGGAAGAGCTCATCGCTGCCATGAAGACGACCTACGCTGCCGATGTGACCATCAGTCAGTTCAACACGGTGGGTCCCACTGTTGGTTCTGAAGTGGCCACGGGCGCCATCTACGCCGTCATCGCTGCAGCCCTGGCGATCATTCTCTACATCACCTTCGCCTTCCGCGGCGTGGAACATGCCTTCCGTTACGGTGTATCCGCCATTTTGGCCATGCTTCACGATGTGGCCCTGGTTTGCGGTATGGAAGCTTTGCTGGCTCACTACTTTGGCTGGGAGGTTGATTCACTCTTCCTCACCGCGCTGCTCACCATCATCGGTTTCTCTGTGCACGATACCATCGTGGTGTTCGACCGCATCCGCGAGAACAGCCATCTGTATCGCCGCATCGGCTTTACCCAGGTGGTCAATCACTCCACCGTGCAGACCCTGGCCCGTTCCATCAACACCCAGTTGACCGTGTTGTTGTGCCTGCTGGCCCTGGCCTTGTTCGGCGGCGTCACCATCCGCCACTTCGTGGTCATCCTGCTCATCGGTGTGTTCAGCGGTACGTACTCCTCCATCTTCAATGCCGCTCCCGTCCTGGTGGTTTGGGAGAACCGCGAGTGGAAGTACTGGTTCAACCGTGAAAAGATGAAAGAACTGCTCCAATAACAAAATAAAAACTCCCGGGTAACCGGGAGTTTTTATCAATAGATTACCTCACCCCCGTCCCCTCTCCATCGCATAATGGAGAGGGGTGCAGGGGTGAGGCTGTTTTGATTTGAGTGCTTACTTGGTAAACAATAGTAATTAAGGTTCAACGACGGTGGTCTGATTAACTTTGGTGATCTCCAGGGTGACGGTGCCGGTGCCGGAAACGACGACCTTGCCTTCATCATCCGAGAAGTTGTCGTGGTAGCTCATCTCCAGCTTGAGCATGGCGCCGGTCTCTTTGTCGATCCAGACGGTACCGTTTGCCGAGGTGGTGCCGGTGGCGTCAGCTGCGTTCAGATAGGCCAGCACGTCGGCAGG
>CAYWCH010000226.1:2200-4442 GCA_964456715.1 uncultured Anaerolinea sp.
TAGACGTCAGCGCTGCGGCCATCGATGGTATCGGTGCCGGTCTTGCTGCCGTAATTGACGGCGAAGGCGTAGGGGACAACGACCTTGAGCGGCCACATGGCCCAGGCCAGGGCAATCCTGCCGTTGGTTTCCTGCTTTCCGCCGTCCACGATCTTGTATTCGGTATCGCCGATGATGTAGCCTTCTTTCGTCTCGGCGGCGCCGGGATCGAGTTGGACGATGTGGATTTTATCACCTGCCACATCCGCGGAGATCTTGGTGGTCTCGTTGGTAACGGTGAGGTTATCGTCGCCGAGGACGGGAGAATCGAGTTCGAGTTCGAGGTGATACGAATCGAACACGCTGGGGCGGTCGGTGCTGCCGAGCACCAGGTTGAGCGCGCTCGAAATATCGGTCGAATCCAGACTGCCGGATGAAGCCGCGTCGTCGTTACCGTTGCTTTTTGAACCACAACTGGAAAGGATAAGGGTGCTAACGATAAAAAAGATGATCCACTTTTTCTGCATACTACCTGTACTCCGAATTTTAATGATTGAGGATTATAGCACCCTGTTCACCTAGTTATGTAAAGATTTATTGAAGCTGTATGTGAGAATAATACTGGTGCTCAAAGCCGTTTGAGCAGGCTGTCAATATAGGTTTCATCCCGCTCGGTCAGCAGACCCGGAGTGAGGTGATCAAGGCCAAAATCGAGCCAGGGGGCGTAGACATCGATCGGACCGGGCAGGATCTCGAGCACGGTCAGCAGGTCCCAGTAGGGATGATAAGTGAACGTGGAACCCATCACGTCCTGGCAGACGGTCAGCCAGCGGTCAGCCATGGGGATGCCGTACATGGCGGCCAGGTTGTGGCGCATCCAGGCCACGTCGATGCCGGCAGGACCGAGGCAGGCGTTGACCCAATCGACCACGCCGCTCAGATGGCTGCCGCGCCACAAAAGGTTGACGGGGTGAAAGTCGCGGTGGATGAAGCGCAGCGGAGTTGACGGAGCGGGGGAGTTGGCAACCGCGATGGCGCGTTCCCAGAGCTGCGGCCGTGAGGTCCAGTCGGGGACTGCCAGTTCGTCCGGTTTGAAATATGGGCGGTAGTGCCAGGCGAAATCGCCGGGGTCGATGGCGTGCAGGCGCAGCAGAAATTCGGCGGATTGGCGCAGCCAGCCTTCGATATCCGCGGGCAGCAGGTCCACCCGGCCGGGGACTTCGCTCATCAGCAGGGCGGGCAGCCCACAGGCAGCGCCGCGCGGATCTACGGCAATCAATTGCGGCACGGGCAGACCGGCAGCAGAGACCTTATCGAGCGCGGCGGCCTCGTGTTCGGGGATGTCGGGTTCAATGGCCAGCCACTCACGGTTGGTGAAGAGGCGCAGCACCATGTTGACGGGTTGCGCGCCCTGCAGCAGGGTGATGCGGTACAGCGTGGCCGAAGACGATCCCTTGAGCTCGCGGCTGCTGAGAAAGCGGAAATCGGTACCAACAGCCGAATGGATCCAGGCTTGGATGGCGGGGGAGAGCCTGCTCAATGTCATCAGCCTTTCTTCACCGGCTGGCGCAGGATGGTGCGGTGCTTCTCGGGAGCCACCCGGCGCGCGTCAGAGAGGTAGATCTCGTGGTGTTTTGAGGTGAGCGCATAGCCATTCTCTTTGATGAATTGATGCATGGCGGCGATGGTGGGAGCCTCATCCGCGTAGGCGCCAAAATACATGATCTGGCATGAGAGCCCCTCGCTGTAGCTTTCCAGGCGGGCTTCGGCGGCAAGAGGCGCCTTGCCCTTGGCGAGTACCTGGCGGCGCGCCTCCTCGAAGTCAGCGGCTGTGATAAAGTCGGGCTGCAGGATCATCGAAGTCCACAGCCAGCGCGAGCGGTTGGCCAGGCTGAACTCGTTCATGTCGGGCATCCACCACAGGCCTTCGAGGCCCATGGCTGTGTAATCGAGCCCGCGCGACTTCTTAAGCATGAACTTGAGGGTGTACGAGAGCGAGTAGAGCGCCTGGATGGAATCCTGGTAGCGCTGTGCGATCGCCGGGTCGCCGCTGCCGTCGATCATGATATATTGCAGGGGCGGCACATCGATGAGGGTGAATTCCTTTTTAGAAGGGGAGTAGAGGTCATGATATTGCTTGCGCAGGTCAATTTTCTCCATTGCAGGGGTCTCCATTTTGCAGAAGGGTGATGTAACCGGTCAGCCAGTCCAGGTTGGACTGAAGTACGGCGAGTGAATAGGTGAACATGGCGTTCACGTGGGC
>CAYWCH010000227.1:0-2374 GCA_964456715.1 uncultured Anaerolinea sp.
CAAAGCGCGTTGATGCTGCTTTCGCACGAGTTCCTCTCAAATGAGATCAACATCCTTTTTGACCGCGGCAAGGATATGCCCTTGATCACCGCCAGCGAAAATTACCTGCAAAGTGTCTGGATCAACCTGATCATGAATTCGATCGAAGCGATCAAGAAGAAACCGGGTGAAGTCTCCATTTCGACAAAGTTTGATGGAAAAAACTTCCTCGTTAAGATAAGCGACAGCGGTGTAGGCATTCCCAACGAGTATATTGGGCAGATCTTTGAGCCATTTTTCACCACCAAACACGAACAGCAGGGTACCGGACTCGGCCTTTCACTCGTCAAACGGGTGGTGCAGGTGCATAATGGACAGATCATGGTGGAAAGCGATGAAGGCAAAGGGACCACCTTCACGATTGTCTTGCCAAAGGAATTGGATGCCGAGGTAGAAGAGAAAGTGTAATAAGGAAAATCCTTAAATCATGGAGACCAAGCTGCCGCGAGGCAGCTTTTTTCATCACATGATAGAATCGGATAAGGATGTCAGATAAGCATTCTCTTCTCTCAGTAGGCATCGATGTCGGTACCACGACAACGCAGATCGTATTTTCGCGTTTGTCGTTGGCTGACGTTGCGCGTCCGGGGCAGATTCCGCGCATGGCCATTACCGGACGTGAGATCCTCTACCAAAGCCCCATCGTGTTCACCCCTCTAACAGATCGCGAGACAGTAGATCCTGACGCACTCAAGGCGATCCTGGAGCGCGAGTACCGCGCGGCCGGGGTTTCGCCCGAACAGGTGGAGACTGGCGCGGTGATCATCACCGGTGAAGCTGCCAAAAAGAAAAACGCGGATGACATTCTACGGGTGCTTTCAGGGATGGCCGGAGAGTTTGTGGTCAGCGTGGCCGGACCGAATGTGGAAAGTCTCATTTCCGGGCGAGGCTCCGGCGCGGCCCAGTATTCGCAGGCGCATTACACCACCGTTACCAACCTGGATATCGGCGGGGGCAGCGCCAACTGTGTCATTTTCCGTAGCGGCAACGTGCTGGCATCGGCTGCCATGAATTTTGGCGGCCGCATCATCGAGATCGATCACAACAGCGGGATGATCCGCCACATCGCCGAACCGGCACTCAGCGTGATGGTCGATTGCGGCTTGAACTTCAAGACCGGGTCGCAGCCTTCGCTGGAAGACTTGCGCCGGTTCACCGATCGCCTGGCCGACTTGACCGCTGAGTTGGTCGAAGGGACGGCCTCCCCGCTGGCGCAGAAACTTTACCTCACTCCACCGTCAGCGGTCTCGGGCAAGGGGACTGAGTTGATGTTTTCGGGAGGTATTGGTCATTATTACTACAACCCAATCCAAATTTACTGCCTTTCGGACCTGACCATTCACGATGACATCGGTCCGCTCCTGGCTGAATCGCTGAAGCAGCACCCCGTGCTTCCGCAGTATGAAGTCCACGCCCCAGCCGAGACCCTGCGCGCCACCGTGCTGGGTGCCAGCACCCAAACGGTGACCCTTTCCGGATCCACCATCTGGGCTGAGCGCGCCATTCTGCCGATCCGCAACATTCCGGTCATTCATCCTGTGTTGGACGGGAATCTTACGTCTGATAGGGTGGGTTCGGCGATTTCAGAAGTGGTCAAACGTTGGGATCTTGACGCTGACTCCGACCAGTTCGCGATCGCGTTGGATTTGAACAAGAAGCTGGATTATGATGGCCTGCTTCAGCTCGCGGCTGGAATTCAGAAGTTTGCAGCCGGGTTGCCCGCTGATAAAGCCCTGGTAATCGTCATCGAACGTGATTATGCCCAGTCTCTGGGGCAGACCGTCAAGGGCATGATCCCCGAGCGTCCCCTGCTCGTGATCGACCAGGTGGGTTTGTTGGAAGGCGATTACATCGATATCGGTGCTCCGCTCATGGATGGGCGGGTGGTGCCGCTGAGTGTGAAGACGCTGGTTTTCTATCATTGACAGCGCCTGGCTCTCAGTGTACAAAATATGAGAGCCTTTGAACTTTGGAGAAACAATGCTGCTGCGTACGAAACTGCACGGAAAAACCTACGAGTTTCCCGATATCCGCATCCTCATGGGGAAAGCCAATGAGGAAAAATCGGGGGATCAGCTTGCCGGGGTCGCTGCAGCCACTGCTGCCGAACGGGTGGCGGCACGCCTGGTTCTGGCTGAAATTCCCCTGTGGGTATTGCTGGAGAATCCGGCCGTTCCCTACGAACAGGACGAGGTGACCCGGGTCATCCGCGATGCCGTGGCGCCGGAAGTGTACGCAGAGATCAAAGACTGGACCGTGGGTGCCTTCCGCGAATGGCTGCTGGCGGAGTCCACCACCAATGAGATGATCCGGCGGGTTTCCACCGGGCTGACCT
>CAYWCH010000227.1:2405-4380 GCA_964456715.1 uncultured Anaerolinea sp.
AATGTCGAACCTTGACCTCATCTACGCCGCTAACAAAATTAAAGTGACCGCGCACTGCAACAACACCATCGGCGCGCCGCGCACGCTTTCGAGCCGGCTGCAGCCCAATCATCCCACCGATTCACCCGAAGCGATTCGGGCAGAGATATATGAGGGACTTTGTTACGGCTGTGGGGACTCTGTCATCGGTATCAACCCTGCTGATGATTCAGTAGCGTCAGTTTCCCGTTTATTGGATATGACTTACGAGATCATCAGAACCTGGGAGATCCCCACCCAGAATTGCGTACTGGCGCATGTGACCACGCAAATGAAGTGCATGCAGGCCGGGGCTCCAGTGGGGCTGGTCTTCCAATCAATCTGTGGCTCGCAGAAGGGCAACGAGTCTTTCGGCATCTCGGTGGGGATGTTGGATGAGGCGTATGAATTAGCGAAGAAGAGCTGTTTCCCCACCGGACCAAATTTCATGTACTTCGAAACCGGGCAGGGTTCGGCGCTTTCGGCGGATGCCCATAACGGCTGGGACCAGTTGACCCTGGAAGCGCGCAATTACGGGCTGGCAAAACGCTACGATCCCTTCCAGGTGAACACAGTGGTTGGCTTCATTGGCCCGGAATATCTCTATGATGCGTGCCAGATCCAGCGCGCCGGCCTCGAAGATCACTTCATGGGCAAGTTGACCGGAGTACCAATGGGGGTGGATGCCTGCTATACCAACCACGCCCGCGCCGACCAGAACGCCATCGAGAATCTGGCTGTCCTGCTCACCGCCGCCGGCTGCAATTACTTTATGGCCATTCCCATGGGCGATGACTCAATGCTATCGTATCAAACCACGTCGTATCACGATACGGCTTCTCTGCGTCAACTGTTCGGCATTCGACCAGCGGCTGAGTTTGAAGCCTGGCTGGAATCCATTGGAATAATGAAGAACGGCATTCTCACCGATAAAGCCGGGGATGCCACGTTCTTCTTGAAACGGTGACGGAGATATATGGATCAAGCGAAGCTCAATGAGATTGTGGCTGAAGTCCTACGCGACCTGGCTGCCAGTGAGGCAGCCAGGTCAGCCGCGTCACAACCACCATCACCGGCACCGCAAGCCCTACCTGCCTGGCAGCCTCCAATGGGTTCGCACGAGGTGATGATTGACCTTCCCGACCCGACCGCTGATGAGATCCGTTATAAAGCCCAGGTCGACCACCCGGCGAATGATTTTGCCCTGCCGGAGTTGATCAAATCGACCACTGCGCGCATCGGTGTGGGTCGTTCCGGGCCGCGTTATAAGACCAGTTCGCTGTTGCTCTTCCAGGGCGACCACGCCGTCACCCAGGACGCGCTTTACCGCGATGTGGACCAGCATCTGCTCGATGAGTTTGGATTGTTCACCGTACAGACCAGGGTGAGTGAGGGCAAGGAGGAATACCTGCTTCGGCCTGACCTGGGGAGAAGTTTGGGTGAAGAAGCCAAACGGGTGATCGCTGAACGCTGCGTGAAATCACCCAACATTCAGATCGTGGTGGGTGACGGCCTGAGCGCGGCGGCCATTGAAGCAAATTTAAGGAGCATCTTCCCGGTCATGCGTCAGGGCTTCCAGACAGCCGGGTTGGTGATGGGTACACCTTTCCACGTCAAATACTGCCGCGTGGGCGTGATGAATGACATTGGTGACCTGCTTCAACCGGACGTGCTCGTGCTGCTCATCGGTGAACGTCCCGGCCTGGGACGTGCCGAGAGTATGAGCGCGTACATGGGTTACCGTCCGCATTCCGGCCAAAACGACGCCGACCGGGACGTGGTCTGCAATATCTTCGAAAACGGCGGCACCAATCCGCTCGAAGCCGGAGCGTTCATCGTGCAATTGGCACAAAAGATGATCCAACAGCAGGCTTCCGGTGTCAAACTGAAGCTGGCAACCAGGTAGGTGAGTATGGCTATTCTTGATCCCATTCGTGCGACAGCACTATCGGTAAGG
>CAYWCH010000228.1:0-2548 GCA_964456715.1 uncultured Anaerolinea sp.
TAAAGCCTACAACCCTGCACTTTGTGCCAAAGCCCGCGAAATTGCCGTCCGGGCCTACAAAGCGTCCGATTGTGCCGGCATGGCCCGTGTGGATTTCCTGCTGGACCGGGACACCAATGAGCTTTACCTCAATGAGCTCAACACCATCCCCGGTTTCACCAAGATCAGCATGTACCCCAAGCTCTGGGAAGCCAGCGGCATCTCCTACCCCGAGCTTGTGCAGAAATTGATCGATCTGGCTCTCAGCCGCAAAGCTGAACGGGATGCCACCGTTAGATCTTATAGGAGCAAGTAGAGATGACGCCTGAACGTGCCAGCTCCGCTTCATCGCGGGCAGAACAGCTCCGGCAGAAACGCCAGCACTCCAGCCAGCAGCGTGTGGATACCGCACGCCAGCAGGCCACGCGCGTTACCGGCCAGAATGTTGGCACGACCACCCGCCGCACTTCCTCTCCCTATTCGGTACCGCTCACTCACTCAACTCGCAGCGCTTCGGTCCGCAAGGTTCATTACGCGCAGACCGGCAACGGCGTTGAAGTTCGACTCCCCGCCCTGCCCCAGGTTCAGTTGAATTGGCAGATGGGATCGGTTTTCCTTGCCATCGCCACCCTCATCCTGGTGATCCTGTTGACCACGCTCGACACCTTCCAGGTCAAGAACGTGGAAGTGACCGGCAATTCCCGCGTTACTGCAGCTGACATTCAGACTGTCGTCAACGGAGCCAACCACTCCATCTTCACCCTCGATCGTCAACAGACGGTCAACACCATCCTCACTGCCTTCCCTGAGCTGACCAATATTCACCTCAAGGTCAGCTTCCCGGATACCGTTATCCTCATCGTCACCGAACGCCAGCCGATCCTGGCATGGGTCAGCCAGGATACCACCCAGTGGGTGGATGCTGAAGGTGTGGTCATGCCTGCCCGCGGCGACGGCGGCACATTACTTTCGGTTAAATCATCCGTTATGGTCCCGGTTCTGGTCACTGCCGCAGATGCCGAAGCAGCCGATTCCGAAACATCAAGCGAGGCTGCCATCAGCACCGAACCGAAGATCGATCACATCGACCCCGCGGTACTTCAAACGGCCATCAGCCTGGGCGCGCAACTACCCTCCGGCGCCTCACTGGTTTATGACCCCATCGCCGGCATGGGATGGAAGGATCCGAAGGGATGGAGGGTTTATTTTGGACTCGACCTGAGCAATATCCAGGCAAAACTGGTCGAGTACCAGGCGATCGTCGATCGCCTTGGCAAGTTGGGAATCAAACCTGCGCTGATCAGCGTAGAGCATCTGGATGCACCTTATTATCGGACGGAGTAGTTTTATGGATGAGCCTATCGTTGTTGGTATTGATATAGGAACGACCAAGGTCTGCACGCTGGTGGCCCGCCTTGAGGGCGAGTCTGGCATGCGCATCCTTGGCGTGGGTATTGAACCCTCACTGGGGATCCAAAAAGGTACCGTGACCGATCTGGCAGCGGCTTCGCAGTCGATCGCCCGCTCCATCGAGAAAGCCCAGCGCACCTCCGGGTTGGAGATCACCTCCGCCCTCGTCAGCCTGGCGGGATCGCATGTTTCATCGATCAATTCACGCGGTGTGGTTGGCATCTCAGGCGGCGTCGTTGAAGAAGAAGATATCCTCCGCGCCATCGACCAGGCTCGCGCCGTGGCCATCCCCCACAACCGCGAGATCATCCACGTCATCCAGCGTGGCTTCAACCTCGACGGACAGGAAGGCATCCATTCCCCCGTCGGTATGTACGGCTACCGTCTGGAGGTGGAGACCCACATCATCACCGCTGCCGAAGCCACCGTTGAAAACCTGCGCCAGTGCGTACAGGCCTCGAACATCGACGTCACCCAGTTCGTCCTCAATCCGCTGGCCTCGGCCGAAGTCGTGCTGGATCAGACCGAGCGCGAGATGGGCGTCTGCGTCTGCGATATCGGCGGCGGCACCACCGACCTGGCCATCTACATCAATGGCGACGTCTGGCACACCATGGTATTGGCGGTGGGCGGTAATCACGTCACCAAGGATATCTCCGTGGGCTTGCGCGTCACCCCCGAGGTGGCCGAACAGGTCAAGAAACAATACGGTTACGCCATCAAGAGCGAAGTCGGCGAGGACGAGTTCTTCACCCTGCGCGCTTTTGGCGAGGAACAACCCGTCCAGGTGAGCCGTCGTGATCTGGCTCACATCATCGAAGCCCGCCTGGAAGAAACCTTCTCCCTGCTCCTGCAGGAGATCAAACGCTCCGGTTATGACGGCCTGCTCCCGGCCGGGATGGTCCTCACTGGCGGCACCAGCCAGTTGCCCGGCATCCGCAGCCTGGCCAGCCGCGTTCTCGGCATGCCCGTTCGTCTGGCTCGCCCCGAGAACCTCGTTGGCCTGGTGGATCAATTGCAATCCCCCTCCTACTCCACCAGCGTTGGTCTGCTCAAATGGGCAGAACTGATGGAAGAGACGATGAGCCCTTCAAAGGGCAAACGCACCCGCAAGACCGCTCAGCACAACCTGCCCGTCATGAACTGGAACGACGTAGGC
>CAYWCH010000228.1:2558-4371 GCA_964456715.1 uncultured Anaerolinea sp.
CCCACGGCCCTGGTTCGCAACCTCGGCAAAATGACCAGCGTGGGCCTGCTCAAGTGGGCTGAACTGATGGAAGAGACCATGAGCCCTGCTCGTGGCAAACGCACCCGCAAGTCAACACCGCATAACCTTCCCACAGTCAACTGGAAGGATATCGGTGATTTCTTGAAGAGATTGTTGCCGTACGACTAAACCAGTCTGTAGACTGCAGACTGGATCATTGCAAACTTCTATTTAATGGAGGAACGATTATGGAGACCAACAATAAGACCCAACAGCAACAACCCGAGCCATTAGCCCGCATTAAGGTCGTGGGCGTTGGCGGCGGTGGCTGCAACGCAGTCAACCGCATGATCGACGAAGGTATTCGCGGCATTGAGTTTATTACAGTCAATACCGATGCCCAAACTCTCGTCAAGTCGAAAGCCCCGGTCAAGATCCGCATCGGTGATAAAACCACCCACGGACTTGGCGCGGGCGGCAACCCCGAGATCGGCAGGAAATCGGCGGAGGAGTCCTCTGAGGAACTCTACGAGGTCCTCAAAGGCGCGGACATGATCTTCGTGACCGCGGGCTTTGGCGGCGGCACTGGCACCGGTGCGGCTGCCATCATCGCCCAAATTGGCAAGGAAGTTGGCGCCCTGACCATTGGTGTGGTCACCCGCCCCTTCACCTTTGAAGGCGCGCGCCGCCTCCAGAACGCCGAACAGGGCATTGCCCGCCTCAAGGAACATGCTGACACCCTCATCGTCATCCCCAACGACCGCCTGCTGCAGATCGTGGATCGCAAGGCCTCGCTGCAGGATGCTTTCCGCGTGGCAGACGATGTGCTCCACCAGGCCATCCAGGGGATTTCTGAGCTCATCACCATCCCCGGACTCGTCAACGTTGACTTCGCTGACGTGCGCTCCATCATGCAGGAAGGCGGCGCAGCACTGATGGCCGTCGGCCGCGGCAGCGGTGAGGACCGCGCCCAGAAGGCCGCCGAGGCTGCCATCTCCAACCAGCTCCTCGATATTACCATCAACGGCGCCCGCGGTATCCTCTTCAATGTGACCGGTGGCCCCAACCTCTCGCTCTTTGAGGTCAACCAGGCCGCCGCCATCATCAAAGAGACCGCGCATCCTGACGTCAACCTCATCTTCGGCGCCGTCATCGACCCGAACATGGGCGACGAGATCCGCATCACCGTCATCGCCACGGGTTTTGACAAGGCCGGCGTCCGCACCGCGTCATTCCCGCGCGTGGCTGCCCGGCTGGAAGAGACCCGCGCTGTGCAAAAACCGTATATCAACGATGAAGTGGAAGTCGGCGTCTCCACAGGCGGCCTCGACTTCACTCCGCGCAAGATCGATACCAAGGACATCGACCTGCCCTCATTCATGCGCGATTGGCCGCAGCGAAACTAAAGCGTGGCCGGTTGTTGCGTCTTATGGTCTGATCCTTGTTCTCTATAGAACTTCAGGAGATCGAACCGCGCCCTCCATCGTTGGTCGATGCCTGTTGGTTCCTGCTTTTAGCTGGCGGCCAGTCCCCGCCAGCTTTTCTTTTAATGCAACATCCTATTGACACCAAGGTTTCTTGTAGGGGCACAGCGCGCTGTGCCCTTACCGTTGTCCAATGAATCAACGTGAATTCTTGAAAGAGACATGGCCTCTCTCGATGCCTCTCCCCTGTCCTTCGCACCTCTGCAACTATCCAGTTACTTTCTTAAGCTTTGCGTAGGTCTGGCGTAGGCTCTGGCAGCCCTTCGACTGGTGACTTCAAAAACCCCCACATTTGGTACACACCGCCCTCAATAAATCGTTCTGCGTAA
>CAYWCH010000229.1:0-4366 GCA_964456715.1 uncultured Anaerolinea sp.
CGTCGCGGTTAAAGAGCCAGATGAGCGAAACGAAGAGGACGATATCCCCCACCGGGTAGGCAATGGTTAATATCGTAAGCAGCGGGGTTTGCGATACCGCCATGTATAGCAGTGGTTTGACCACAAAGAACCACATTCCCAGAATGGCCGCCACAAGGGTGATCAAAATATCCAGCGATCGCTCGAAATACTCAACCTTGGATGAATTTCTATCTGTGATCAGGAATGCCCCGACCTGGAACAGCGGATAATACAGCAGGTAAAAAATATCGGCCATGGATGGATATGGAGAGGTCTTGAGGACCAACTCAAACACCATCCAGATGATGTCACCCAGGGTGTAGACCAACTGGGCAAGGGCAAAAAACAACCAGGCCTTGCCCAGCCGGCGTGAAGCCGGCATCGTCCGTTTGGCTGCCAGGAACAATAAGGCTGTTGCCAGCGCATTGATAATTACCGCGGCGGTATCAAAATAGACAAGTTTCATCTCTTCGTTCTTGAATACCAGAGCGAAGAGATGGCTTAATGCCAGCAACGAGACAAAAATGAAAGCCGGTAAGAACCGTTTTCCAGACAAGTATTTCTTCACAAATCATCTCAAATCATCAAACCGATGATCACAATCGGCTCTTGAGTATCATACATCAATAAAGTAATTTTAAAGTAAATAAGATGTGAATTTATTAATAGAAAATTTTAATGTAAACTCATTATTTTCACCATCTCAAAAAATGTATCTGGTCTGATTAAATTGATATGGATGATGAAAGGTTTTCATTGTTGCCCTATAATAAACAGCGAGAGTCTCTTTTGAAAGGAAGACAAATGGGCATATTTAAACTCAGTCCGTCAGAATTAACATTCCTGTGGGACGAATGTCCGCGCTGCTTTTACCTCAAAGTAGCCATGGGGATTCCGCGGCCATCGATGCCGTTCCCGGGGATATTTTCCAACATCGATTCATTGATGAAGGGGATGTTCAACGAGAAGCGCACCGAAGATCTGCTGCCCCAATTGCCGCCCGGCCGCTTTGGTCCGATGGGCAAGTGGGTGGAATCGAGCCCGATCGGGTCTGGCGGGGATTCGTCGTGCTACATCAAGGGCATCTATGATTCGCTGATCCGCTTCGACGATGGATCGTACGCGGTGATGGATTTTAAGACCTCGCAGCCCAGCCCGTACCACGTGGAATTCTACGGCCGGCAATTGGCCGCGTACGCCTATGCCCTGGAGCATCCCACCCCAGGGAAGGAGCCCCTGGGACCGGTGACGAGGCTGGGACTGCTGTGCGTCGAACCCATCGATTTCGACCGCGACGAGCAGGAACGCATTCACTATGTTGGCGATGTGACCTGGATGGAAATTCCCAAGGACGAGGGCAAGTTCCTGGGGTTCATCGAACGGGTCATGCAGGTGCTCAGCCTGCCCGAGCCGCCCCCGCCGGCAGAGAAATGCGGCTTCTGCAAATACCGTACCGACGCGCGCGAACACGGCTGGTAGATTAAAGTAGGGGCAATTCATGAATTGCCCCTACGTGGAATGTTACTTTTCAATGACTCGAATCCTCATTTCAAATGCAGGAAATTCGTAAATTGGATTGAAATAATGCATGACTCTGCAGTGAATCATGCTAAACTCAAGTGAAAAAAATAAACCATTAATCATTCGAGGAAATATGGCGGCGAAAAATATCAGCGGCGAATTTTCGGTCAAAGCTCGTTTGAACTCCTCCCATCGTTTGGAAATCAAACTTAAAAACAAATTTGGTATAAGCAGCAAGAAGCTCTTCCTGATAACAGCAGGTTTGCTCGCGGTTTTGGTTCTCAGCGCCTGCTCAGCCATATCTGGGATCCTGGCAACGGTCACTCCCACAAGCACACCCGTGCCGCCAACGATCACGCCCACATCCGCGCCGACCATCACCCCCACTGCCACCATCATCCCCCTCACGCCCGAACTCCAGGAGCTGCAGGCGCTTGATTCCATCGCCGAGCTCGATGATTACCTCATCAACAGAGGCTGGAAGCCGGATAGCCAGGTGGAGATCGATGCCTACGGTGAAACTCTCGATCAATCCATAGTGGGCACGTTGGAGCTAAACGGCGGCAACTGCGGAGAATACGAACGGCTGGCCTATTTTGTCATGAAAGACAATATTTCAGAATTCCGTCTTGTGGATATATTATTTGAATATCCTGATGGAAGTAAAGAATGGCATGGGATGTTAATTTATAGGCAGGATGACGGGACCTACGACTTCGCAGACATGAATACTTCAAAACTTAAGGGTCAAGATCACAAAGAGTCATATGCCAGTATCCCTGAACTGTTGAAGGCATATAGTGAAATTTACGATATGTTGGTCATCAAACGAATGTTTTTGAATAGTACAGAGTCCGATTTGGATTTTTGGTCTCAAGTCGCAGCCGATCCAGACGCCAACTGGATCACCGGTGATACTCCAATTGGAGGGTTGCCCACGTATGGAGAGGAGTACGACGTCTCATTACTTTATGAGTAGAACGATCTTGTAATCATCACCAGGCAACCATCCTTCTCTTTGATCGTAAGTGATGGACAGAATTCTACACGTTGTCTATAAGAAAAACCTAAGAAAACGTTTCGGTAGGGGCAATTCATGAATTGCCCCTACTTTGTGAATTATTGGGAAAGATTAGTAAAAATTTTTATAACTCGCCGACGGATTTTTACGCTACAAGCTCTTCGCCCACTCACCTGCGCGGACCAACTCGCCCTCGCGCAGCGGACCCTCTGACGCGTTGACGATGAAGCCACCCGCGGCACCCTGCAGCACCGCGCCCTTCTTCACCAGCGACTTGGCCATCGGTTCGGCGGCGTACCCGAAGATGCCCGCCATGAAGGTGAGGAACTTGTTGTTGACCTCTTTGATGTCCATGCGCGTGTCGAACGTCGAGATCTTGATACCCGCCAGCGCACCGTTGGGCAGCGCCTTGATGAAGTTCTGCATCGGTTCCGTGGGGCGGAACGCGCGGGTGGGGGAGCCCCAGACGATGTGCTCGTAGTCTTTGAGCTCTTCCGCTTTGGCCGAGATCACCGGCATCAGCGGGTAACCGAGCGTCTGCGCCACCGCTTCCGCGACCAGTTTGGTATTGCCGAACACTGAATCATAGATAACGAGACCTTTCATAGTTTCCATCCTTCTAAAGTATGATAATTATTATACGCATTCCATATGGAAGAGTTTCACTCTTTTTCGCGAATGTCGCAAATGATGGCGAATGAACGCAAAAAATTTTTTTGATTAGAATTCGCGATAATTCCAAATAAATCGGAAAATTCGCGGAAAATGCTTTGAAAGGGAAACAGAACCCCTTTTAGGGGTTGACTCTCCCCCGGCGGGAGGGTGTATAACAATGGCATGGAGGCTTCCAGATGATCCGGATCGGAGACTTCTCAAAACTCAGTTGTGTCACCGTCAAGACCCTGCGTTTCTACGACGAAATGGGACTGCTCAAACCTGTCCAGGTGGACCCGTTCACCGGGTACCGCTACTACAGCTACGACCAGTTGCCGCGGCTGCACCGCATCCTGGCACTACGCGACCTGGGCTTCTCCATCGAGGCCATCGGGCAATTGCTCGAACACGCTCTCGGCGCGGAGCAGATCCATGGCATGCTGCTGCTGCGTCAAGCCGAGATCAGAGACAAGGTGGCCGAAGAAGAGCAGCGTCTGCAGCGGGTGACGGCATGGCTGAGCCAAATCGAACAGGAGGACAAAGTGTCTGAATATGATGTTGTGATTAAAAGTGTTGAACCGATCCGGGTGGCCAGTGCCCGAGCCGTTGTGCCTACTCCGCCCGACCAGGATGTACTTTGGCGTGAACTGGGTGGGTACCTCGACGCACAGAAGGTAAAGCCGTCCGGGTCCTGCTTCTCCATCTATTACGATGATGAACACCTTGAGAACAATTGGGACATTGAGGTCTGTGAGCCCATCAATGACGAGTTGAACGCGACTGACCGTATCAATGTCTACACCCTGCCGGCCGTGAAGAAAATGGCCTGCACCGTCCACAAGGGACCATTCACCACCATCTCCGGCGCTTATGACGCCATGCTCAAGTGGATCAACGACAACGGTTACCACATCTGCGGTCCGTGCCGCGAAATGTACCTGGTGCCGGCCAGTGGCGAAGGCTCGCAGGACGACCCTAACACCGTCACCGAGATCCAATTTCCGGTGAAGAAATAGAATAATGTATGGGCACGGCGATGCCGTGCCCTAATATTTTCGCAATATTGTTTTTTTGTAGGGGCAATTCATGAATTGCCCCTACATTGTTTCTTTTTTCGTGCATTTCGCGCTTTTCGTGGTTATGGTTTAC
>CAYWCH010000230.1:0-4361 GCA_964456715.1 uncultured Anaerolinea sp.
ATCGTTGCCGACGATCCCTTCGAAAACAAAACTGGCGTGATTGGGCAGACGATCCACCGGATGCCCTGTGAGATAAGCTCCTGGAATTGCTGATAACACGGTCTGAATGATCCTGTCGCGCATCGAACTTAATCTCTGGCTCTTCATAGCCAGATCATCGTTTTTCTTTTCCAACGCAGCTGCTATTCCGACAATCCCTGGCACATTATGGGTTCCTGCGCGAAGTTTGTGTTCCTGTTTTCCGCCCGTGATCTGGGGTAACAAGTCCAATCCTCTCCTGTGTATTAACGCCCACACTCCTTTTGGCCCATAGAATTTATGGGCTGCGAGTGCAAGCATATCAATCTCTTCTTTGTGAAAACGCACATCCAGATGAGCACATGCCTGAACCCCATCGGTATGAAGCGGGACCCCTTTCTCGTGGCAAATCAATGCAATTTCATGTATGGGGTTCACTGAGCCGATTTCATTATTTCCGTATACAGTGGATACAACGGCTGTTTTTTCATTGACGGCATTCTGCAGGTAATCGATATCAATCATTCCAAATTTGTCTACACGCAAATACTCAACAATAAAGCCAAACTCTTCCTGCAATTGCTGTGCGGTATTTGTAACAGCACTATGCTCCACCGGACTGATAAGAATTCTATCTGCGCTGGTTAATTTCCTTCTCATGAAAGCTGTGCCCCGTATCCCCAGGTTATCACCCTCAGAGCCGCTCCCGGTAAACAGAACTTCATCCTCCTCCCCGTCGAGCAATTTGGCGATTTTCCGTCTGGCGTTGTCCACAGCAGTTTCTGCCTTTTGACCAAAATAATGACTGGAGGATGGATTCCCAAAATCATCGAAAAAATAGGGTTCCATTATTGCAAATACTTCTTTATCCAACGGAGTGGTTGCTGCATAATCCAGATAGATGTTATCCATTTTGCCTTCTTCTGGTCTGAATTATAGCATGTCGGAATTTTTCAATTGAGGCGACTTTAAACACTGATATAATATTTTTATCTTATTAGATAAATTGGAGTAAAGATGATAAGAAATATCATTTTTGGAACAGACGGATGGCGCGGTGCGATTGCAGAAGATTATACATTTGAGAATGTTCGCCGCTGCACGCAGGGTTTCGCGCAATACTTGATCAACCATAACAAAAAAGGCGAATCGATCGTAGTTGGTCATGATAAGCGTTTCCTTTCTGAAAACTTTGCACAAACTGTCGCTGAAGTCCTGACCGCCAACGGATTCCATGTTTACCTCACAGATGGAGCCACTCCCACTCCGGTGATCGCGTATTCCGTGCTCGATAAAAAAGCAATCGGTGCAGTGAATATCACCGCTTCGCACAACCCCCCGACTGACAATGGCTACAAGGTCCGCGACGAAAATGGTGGTGCGATTCCCCCCGAAGGTTTGAAAGAGATCGAAAGCCTCATCCCTCCCAGTGAAGATCAAACCAAAAGCCTTTCGTACAGCGAAGCTGAAGCTACCGGGAAGGTTGAGAAATTTGACGCGTCCATCAATTACATAACACACCTGCGCGATTTGATCGATGTTGAGCCGCTGCGTAAAGCCGGACTTCGCATCATGCTGGATCCCATGTGGGGAAACGGTGCCGGTTGGTTCCCCAGGTTACTTGGCGGGGGTAAAACCCAATTGTTTGAAATTCACAATACCCGGAATCCGATCTTCCCGGAGATGAAACGCCCCGAGCCGATCAGACCTAATATCGATGTCGGTCTTCAGGCAACGCTCGATAACAAAGCGGATGTTCTGTTGATCACTGATGGCGACGCAGATCGCCTGGGCGTGGGCGATGAACATGGTATATTCGTCAACCAGCTCCAGGTATACGCCCTGTTGGCGTATTACCTGCTCGAAGTACGAAAAGAACAGGGCGCAATTGTTAAGACCCTCTCCACCACAAGCATGCTCGAAAAACTTGGCAAACTTTATAACGTTCCCGTCTACGAAACCGGTGTCGGGTTCAAGTATGTTGCGCCAAAGATGCTGGAAACCAATGCGATGATTGGCGGCGAAGAATCAGGCGGATATGCATTCCGCGGAAACGTTCCTGAACGCGATGGTATCCTTGCCGGCCTTTATATGCTCGATTTCATGGTCAAGTTGAACAAGAAACCATCTGAGCTGCTTCAATTGCTTTTCTCCAAAGTTGGTGCCCATTACTATGACCGCGTGGACAGTTCCTTCAAAGGTGACCGTGCCTCACGCGAACGATCCATCTTGAACGCCAATCCCCAGACCATCGGCAGCCTGAAAGTGACCGGCCTGAACTCGATGGACGGTTTCAAATTCAACCTCGAGGATGGTGGCTGGCTTTTGATCCGTTTCTCGGGTACTGAACCGATCATGCGGGTTTACTGCGAGACAACACATCAGGACAAAGTCCAGGCAATATTGCAGGACGGTCTCAAGATCGCCGGACTTTAATTTTGTGAAATTCTTCGACACGCATTGCCACCTGAATCATTCCTCTTTCCAACCCGATATGGATGCGGTGCTGCAGAGAGCGATTGATTCAGGTGTGTCGCGTATCCTGATTCCAGGTTGGGATCTTGAATCCAGCCAGGCAGCCGTAGAGTTGGCCCGGAAACATCCGCAAATTGACGCAGCCGTTGGCCTTCATCCCACCGAGATCGTTCATGGGCATCCCCTACCAATTGATGAAATTCGCAAGATGGCAGAACTTCCTGAGGTTGTCGCCATCGGTGAAATAGGATTGGATTATCATCACGACCCGGATCACATCCAGGAACAACGTTCTCTGCTTGCTGAAATGCTCAGTATTGCTTGTGATGTAAATAAAAAAGTCATTTTGCACAGTCGCGAATCCATGAATGACATAAAGCAAATTGTCATTGATTGGGTTGGGACAAATCAGCCATCAGACAATCATCCAGCTAAATTCAATGGCATTTTTCATGCTTTCGAAGGCAACTTGCAGGACGCCTTGGAGTTAATGCAATTTGGGTTCATGTTCGGCGTTGGAGGACCGCTCACTTACAAAAACGCGCATGTCAAACAAAAGGTGTTTGCAGCCTTGCCCGATGATGCGATTTGTCTTGAAACCGACGCTCCTTATCTCGCGCCTGCGAAGCATCGTGGCCAAAGAAATGAACCCTCCTATTTGCCTCTCGTTGGCGCATCCCTCGCAGAACTAAGAAATGCAAAGGAAGATGCTTTATTGGATCAGGTTTTCCAGAATGGTTATAAAATGTTTACAAAGGATGAAGCATCTTGATCTCAACCATACAAATTCCGCCCCACATTCAATCTGAAATCGACCTCGTTGAGAGGAATATGCTACTGCAGGCAGATGGTTTTCATACCGATTTACAGGATGCTTTGAAAGCATTGATATCATCGGGTGGCAAACGGATCCGTCCTTTGATCATCCTCCTGATCAGCAAGATGCTCAAATCCAGCTCACAGCAGATCATTAACCTGGCGACTGCGATTGAGTTACTGCATACAGCCACATTGGTCCATGATGATTTGATCGATGGATCGCTGCTCAGGCGTGGCGTCCCCACCCTTAACTCGAAGTGGTCACCGGCAGCAACTGTATTGACAGGTGATTTTCTTTTTTCTTGTTCAGCCACGATCGCATCACGGTCTGAGAATTTTGAAGTGATCGAACTTTTCTCCAAAACACTGACTGTAATCGTAAATGGTGAGATCAACCAGTTGTTTTCCAGTCATTGCAACACATCCAAAGATGATTACTATCAAAGGATCTATGCAAAAACTGCATCGCTCTTTGAAACTTCAGCAAAATGCGCTGCGATTCTTAGCGAAACCTCAAAAGAGAATATTGAACGTCTGCGGAAATTCGGATATTCACTGGGCATGGCATTTCAGATCATCGATGACATTCTTGATTACACCGGCAACCAGTTAAAGATCGGAAAACCGGTCGGTGGTGATCTGCGCCAGGGTTTGGTTACCTTACCCATGCTCTATTTCATCCTGGACAACCCCACTGATAAGGCAGTGATGCGAATTCTTGAAGGAAAATGCATCACAGATGAGGATGAGATCGACCGGATTGTTCATACTGTGGCTGGTGGCCCATCCATCCAAAAAGCAGTGGAAGAAGCGAAGTCTTATGTTGTCCAAGCAAAAGAATGTTTACAATCTTTTGATGACTGTCCTGAAAAAGAAATTTTGATCAACCTGACCTCATACACTGTGGAGAGGAACCTTTAAATCTTTAAAAAATAAAAGCCGAGAAATTCGGCTTTTATCAGTGCGCTGGGAGGGACTTGAACCCTCACGTCTTGCGACACATGGCCCTCAACCATGCCTGTCTGCCAGTTCCAGCACCAGCGCAAACG
>CAYWCH010000231.1:0-4345 GCA_964456715.1 uncultured Anaerolinea sp.
GCGCAGCGGATTGGCAGGGTGAACTCCGCGGGTGGAGTGGATGAGCAGGTCAAAGCCGGCTTCGCTGGAAACGGCCTCGATGCCGCGCAGCAGCGGGGTGTAGAACGCGCCGCCGATATAGGGCAGGAGCAGGCCGATGATGTTGGTGCGTTTGGTGGCCAGGTTGCGGGCGATGGGGTGGGGGATGAAACGCAGTTCATCCATGGCCTGTCGGACCCGTTTACCGGTCTCAGCGGCAAGCGGCGCGGAGTTGTTGAGGTAGCGGCTGACCGTGGCAACAGAAACGCCGGCCAGGCGCGCAACATCACGGATCGTGGGGGATTGGGTAATATTTTTCATGAGAATGTAACCGGTTTCAGTAACCGGTTACATTTTAGCGCGCAAAATGGGTGTTTGTCAAGAGGGAAAGTGGATTTGGGGTTGAGGGATTATTTATGAACCACCGAGATCACAGAGGGCACGGAGGTTGGAAGGGAAACTCGTATATGGCGTGTGGGTGATTGTGTATGGGGGTAGGGGCACGATATATTGCGATCTTTGCACCCTGCCTTTTAGGGTCGTGCCCCTACATGAGTAATTGAGTACAGGTGACTGGTAAACGCAGGGTGTGCCCTACAATTGACTATTGCTGTTAATAATTTCCCCGCGGATGATCATTTGCAGCCTGGAATCCAATCCAAACAGCCGGTCCAATATAACCGCCGGTATACCTCATCCGGAGATTGCCAATCGGGATCTTTGATTCCCAGCGTCTCAATGTATTGATTGAATTCTTCTTCTGTGTGAAAACCTCTGGATACATCATTTGCCGGGACCATAACGAACCAGTGATAGTAATTTGCTTGAATGTAGGTATCAGCGTCCGCATCAATATATGGTGAATAAACCATGATGAATCCGTCTTGGATGGCGATTTTCTCAACTAAATGAATCTTTGCGTAGTAGTAATATGGGTATTCATTGCCCGGATCATCAACTTTAAATCCTGGAAGAGTTTTCATTGTCCATGCTTCGGGTGAAGAAAAAAGAGTCATGTCGATTGGTTTGATCAGGGGCACACGCTTCCGATCCATACCCCACCCAATGTCATAAAAATGGTCGGCATGCTTGAAGTGCGGCCAGCAGCAAACGGTCAAAAGGCCAGCGATGAGTAAAAGAGGAATCATGAGGAGAATTCGATGGATGGGTTTCATATTGTTAGTCTCGCTTTTTTAGTCCCTGAAGGAGTTTGATTTCCATACCCTGAAATACTTCTGAAGTATAAACCCTAGAGTTCTCAGAGATCAATCGTAGGGTGCCGTTGGAAACGCGCGATAGGCCCATTACCGAAATTCAAGCGATTGAGTTTCCAACGCACCATCCAACCCAATTTATCGTAAGGTCAATGATGCTTGCAAAAATCGAAATCAATTCGGGCGGGTCACCCTCACTCGCTTCGCTCGGGGGTGCATAAACCGCAGGACCTGCCCCTACATGGGAATTAGATAACAGGTGTTTGGCAAGAACAGGATGTGCCCCTGATCCCGGGGCACATCCTGTTATCTACCTAAAAAAACTGCTTTTCAAAACATTCTCGTTGATTAATTTGCTTCAATACATTTACATTTATCGGGGTCCCAATCCCAACCATACCCATGGGCTGCGAAACATCCACCGGCGGGCGGCTTGCAGCTATTCCCTTTTGATCTTTGGGTGGGATCAAGGGTGGGGGTCGCGTTCGAGTTTTCAAATTTGCAGATGTTTGGCAGCATTTTGCTCGGTTTGGAGTTGAAGATCCAACCGCAGGTATTATCAACGTTCCAGGTGGCTTCATCGTCCAGATGATCAACGATTTCCATGTTCATTGGTTCCAACTCATAACCTGAAATCCAGGTCCACCAGGCAAATTTTTTGTTATCTGGAACAAGCTCAGCCTTGATCGCGATCTCAACCACTGAGGACGAACCTGGCGAAATTCTCACCCATCCCAGATCAGGGTCAGAACCCAGGCCGCTGTCAAAAAGTAGTGTTTCATAGCCATTTCCGCCAGTCTGATCTGGATAGATGGCATCCAGCCCTTTAACGTCGTCATCTGTATCTTCCCAGATACTTACATTTTCAACAGTCCATTCGCTGCTGTTTGGTATCCTGGCAAGAATGACGATCTCTCCATCGCCGTCCAGATTGAAATCCAACTCGATGGCCACCCAACCGTTAATGGCATCATTCAGGTCACCAAACACTTCCAGTTTTGAATAGATCCAGTTCTTATCCGATCCGAATTGTGCAAAGACAATATCCTGTTCCGCGATGTAACTTCCATTGGCAGAGTCGGCTGGACGTTCAACCATGGAAATATTCCAGTCATCACATCCATAGCCGATCAGAGTATCCACGCCCATCGCGGCGCGCTCCCCCGTGTTGCAATCACGAATCCTTTGATCTGAAGCATAGGTTGGATCACCTGGTTGGACGAGATGATTGATCTGGGTGGGGATGATGGTTGCATCAGCCATCGTCGGAAGCGGGGTATTTGCTTCGGTAGGGAGCGGCGTCTCCGGCAGCTCTTCCGTTTTTTGAACTGGCGCCATGGCAGTCGGTGTGCTTTGACAGCTCATCGCAAAAAGGATAATTATTACAAAAGGAATCACCAAGTTTAACACTCTGATATTTTTTCATGTCATTCTCCTTTATCTGTTTGCGCTGGTTGGAAAAATAGGTATAAATAAGTAATCAATTCATCATAGGATTGAAAGAATGTTTGTTTATGTTCGTTTACCTTTTCAATCGAAAACCGCCATTTTATTTCATTGCCATCCTGGATCAACCAGGAACGCAAAAGGAAAGCAAATTGTGGTTGCTTGACTGAGAATTGATCAGGGTCATTGGACAGGGCCATATACTTAACTGTAATGGTGCCGCGTCAACTGAACGTCAAAAGGTAAGTCAATACAATGAAGAAGATCAGGGCAAAATTACTGGGGAAGATCGAATATTCCTTCGAGGATGAACAGATCACCGATTTCAACACGAGAAAGAATCGTTTTCTTTTCGCCTACCTACTGATGGAAAATGAGAAGCCGGTTGGAAGAAATTACCTGGCAAGCCTTTTCTGGCCGGATGCTTCTGAAGGCGCCGCCCTGCACAACCTCAGGCAGAGTTTGTCAACCTTGAGGCGTTTGTGCTCGCCTTATTTGGGGGGAAGAGAACTTTTCGTCTGCGATGGCGACGAGGATATTCAGATCAATAATGATCTGGTTGAATCAGTGGATGCTCTTGAGATTCATGCGGAATTATCTGAATTACTGCAAATTGATCGGGCACGGAAAGGGCGGGGATTCCCAATAAAACGGCTGAATCGATTGCTGCTGTCACATACCGGTGATTATTTGGAAGGATGTACCCTGGCGGATTCAGTTGAATTCGATGCCTGGCTGACGACACGCCGTGAAGCGATCAACCACCTGATCATTGAAGGCGCTTCAATAGCAGCCAATTACTTTGAGCAAAGAGAAGACTGGGATCAAGTCGTTCGAATGACCGAACTGCTGATACAGAAGGCGCCCTGGGATGAAGAAGCCCACATCAGATTGATCAAAGCCTTTCTCTTTGCGGGTTCACTTTCTGCTGCAAGGGCACACGCAGAATCGATCATCAGGTATTTGAAAACCGAAATGGGCGTGGAACCTTCTCCGAAGCTGCAGCAGCTTCATCTGGACTTGAAAAATCAAAATGCCGGTTCGCCTTCGATCCAGGAAAGCAAATCGGGTGTCAGAGGATCTCTTCCCAGATACCAGGCTCCTTTCTTTGGGCGAGAAGATGAGATGGATATGGTCGAGAAATGGTTATCTCAACCAGATTGCCAATTCATTTCTCTGGTTGGGCCTGGCGGGTGTGGCAAAACCAGACTTGCCGCAGAGATCGCCGATTCGCAGTACCCGTTGTTTGTTGATGGTGTATTCTTTGTGCCAATCGGCGCGAAGCAAGGGCGGGAAGAAATCATCAACTCATTGGCCGAATCAATCCTTCCCGAAATTGACCATAAGGAAGAGGGGATGGGTGCTTTACGAGAATGGATCCGCCATCGAAAGGCACTGATCGTCCTTGACGATGTAAATGACGCGGATGTTTGCCTGGAAATAGTCAATGATCTGGCAGGCCATGGCCCGGGAACGATCTTCATTTTTACTTCATATTCGAGGCAAAACCTTATCGGAGAGAAGGTTCTGCTTCTCACTGGATTACGGACATTCAGTTCTGAACACAACCAGGGAGTGAGCGACGCCGCCGAATTGTTTCTTTCACATTTGCCGCATCTCTGTAATGGAGAACCCAAACAGCGGGAAGAGCTTGAGTTGATCGAGAA
>CAYWCH010000232.1:0-1495 GCA_964456715.1 uncultured Anaerolinea sp.
TTGTCATATTCAGCATCGTCCACGAAGGCCACGCAGCGGCCAATGGAGGATTCTCCATCGACAAAGCGCCAGGGGAAGAAACCCACCTGGGCACGGCGGTTGAGCAGCAGATCGAGGTCACCGCCTAGGCATTCTGCGTGGAGAATATGCTCGTTGAACATTTCAAGGTGCATGAGCTGATACTTGTCATCGGTGAAGTATTCTTCAAGGGTTTTTCCGTATTTCTTCTTGAAGACTTTTTCAGCGAGCTTGGCCTGGCGGGGCATCCAATTGCGGATGATGGTGTTCATCGGGTGGTCGGCTGATCCGCAGTCGATGCCGATCCAACGCAGTTTCATTTTCTTGGCCCATTCAGCAAATTCGCGGTCCGGACCCGGGTGCTGCACCATGTAGCGAACTTCGTCACCGGTGGGCATATCCCAACCGAAGTGATGGTAACCGGTGTGAATGATGAGGATGTCACCCGGTTTGACTTCGACCCGGTCGGTAACCATCTTGCTGGTGTACACATCATAATCGCCGGAAACATCGCTCAGATCAACGATGGCGGCATCGTGGACCAGGTAATCCATGTCCAGGCTGGCGATATCCTTGCCGGGGGTCCAAAAGTGACATTCTCCATCCAGGTGGGTGCCGAGGTGGTTGGAGTGGGTCAGCAGTTGACCGTTAGCGCCGTTGGGCGCCAGGCGTTTGAAATACTTGACCTGGAGGGGTTCGTAGGTCGGCCATGCGGGGGTTTGTATGCCCAGAGGGATGGTCAAATCAATAATCTTCATAGTAGTTCTCCTTATACTGGATTAACAAAGTTTGGCGAATTCGCCAAATGCATCTTTGAATGATTTCTCGGGTGCGCGCAAAATTCCCGCGCCAATTCCGCCGATACCTGGATCTTTGTGGGCAATACCGGTGTTGATCTTGGGGAGGATGCCCGTTTCCATCACCTTGCGGATGTCCATTCCCAGCGGCGTGCCGCGGAAGTTTAAAGCCGGGATGGTAAAGCCTTCATGTTCACCGAAGGTGATCTCATACATTTCGAGCGTTGTGGCAACAGCGTCAGAGGGTGAACCGCCAATGAATTTGACGATGGCCGGGGCGGCTGCCATGGCGAACCCGCCAAAACCGGCGGTTTCAGTGACGGTACTGTCGCCGATATCCGGGTTGGCGTCTTTTTCGCTGAAGCCCGGGAAGTATAGCCCTTGGACGATGCCGGCGGGAGCCGTGAACCATTTTTCAGGCATGGCCGAAATGCGGATGCCGAAATCGGTGCCATTACGAGCCATCACGGTGACGATACTGCAGCCTTCGATGCCTTCAGCCGGTTCCACGGTGGCTTTGCCGGCAGGCATGGAGAGGTTGAGGAAGAAGTGGTCGTTGCCGTTGATGAACTCGAGACAGGCGGCGGCGTCTTCCATATTGTCCGCGGTGCGGATGATGGCGGGCGCGAGCGCCCGGTAGAGGAGCGAGGTGCCGGCGCGGTTGCGGTTGTGCACTTCGT
>CAYWCH010000232.1:1505-3291 GCA_964456715.1 uncultured Anaerolinea sp.
TCGATGAATTCGATGACCCTGGCCAGGCGTTCGCTGTCTTTGCAGGTTCGAGCCAGGGCTGGCGCGATGGCGCGCAAGAAGAGCGATGTGGCCGCGCGGTTGCGGTTGTGGCACTCGTCGCCCATGTGCAGCGCCTGGGCGATCAATGATTTGATATCGATGCCGTCGGGGAGGGTTTTGAGAGCGTCGTTGAGGGTGGGGTAGAGATCGGTCTCCATCCATTTCAACTTTGCGTAAACATCCGGACCCATTCCGCCGAAGCGAAGTACCTTGCCGAGGCCTTCATTCTGAGTACAGTAAGCCTTGTTGCCGAAGGTTTTATTTTCGATGATAAAAACCGGCATGCTAGCTGATACGACGCCGGCCATGGGGCCTACGGTATGGTAATGGTGGCAGGGCGCAAATTCGATCTGGCCCGAAGCTGCCAGCTTTTCAGCTTCCTTCTCGTCTTTGGCCTTGCCCTCATAGATCAGGGCACCCATGACGGCGCCCCTGGTTGGTCCGCACATGCGATCCCAGCTGATGGGAGGGCCGGCATGCAGGATGAGGTTCTCATGGAAACCGGGGATCACGTCTTTTGCGAGTCCCATTCCCACGAGCACGGGGCGGCCTTTCTTGATCCGATCGCAGGCTTCGGTATTGGCTTCGTCGATGATCTTTCCGCTTTTGGTCATGCGCAGATGTTTGATCCCTTCCATCGGCGGTTTCCAATCGACATCAACGACGGGAATATTCTGGTCTGTTAACGGGGTGACCATGCTATGAAGGCCCACGTTCACTACTTCGATGGGTTTTCCAAATAGATCCTGGATTTTTCTATCTGCCATTATTTGCTCCGTTTCTCCGCCTATGAGATGAGGTATCCCGCCAGGCGTGAAGCCATGGCGTTGCTCTTCATCACATGGGCACCGGCAGCCTGGAGGATCTCGGTGGTACGGGTGAGACCCTGCGGATCCTGTTCGGTACCGGTAACTGAAGCCACAAAGATGATCTCACGCCCTTGTGAGTTGGCCGCAGCAGCACCCTTGCGGATGGCTTCGGTTAATTCTGCAGCGGGATCGGGATGGGCACCATAGCCTATTACCACATCCAGAAAGATCACAGCCACAGTCGGGTCAGAGGCTTCCTGGATGATGCGTCGCATGCGCAGATCGTTATCGATCATGGGGTGGGGGCGGCCAACGGTGAACTCTTCTTCGCCCAGGTCCACAGCCACGTTGCCTTCGCTGCGGGTTGAATCATGCATCTTGAATTTCTTATCCAGGGGGGCGTTGGAGTTGACTTCAAAATTGAAACAGTCGCGCCAGATCACCTGCGACTCATAGCAAAGCGTACCGCCAGAGAACAGGGCGCGCATGTGCTTTTGGCCGGGTTTGAGCGATTTCTTGAGCTCTTTGGCAAGAGTTTCTGCTTCTTTGGTCTCTTTGGCGATCTTTTCTTTAATGTCGCCGATATTGGCGCCGGCCAGCTTGGCAGCGGTGAGTGCAGCTTCTTCCAGTGTGCTGCAAACCACAGCATTGGCCGGGATGTTGGCATCGCGGGTTATACCGCCGATGAGGCAGATCACAGTGGGTTTCTTGCTGGCAGCTACCTGTTCCAGCAGGATCTTCTCCACTTCGATATCGGGCAGCTTGCTGACCATCAGGATGACCTTGGTGGCCGGATCGGCTTGCAGGGCTTTGAGACCCTCGATGAACATGATGCCGCCGATCTCTTTCTTCACATCGCCGCCGCCGGTGCCGATGCCCTGGGTGATGCCGACGTTGTTTTTTGCCAGTAAAGTACT
>CAYWCH010000232.1:3301-4341 GCA_964456715.1 uncultured Anaerolinea sp.
TAACTCTTCAGGGAAAAGAGTTTTTTTAACAGGATCTTTTTTATCCAATTTGAACATCATAGATGTTATTGAAAATTCGGGGCTGTCAGTTGTGGGAGATTCGCTTCCGGAATCAGGACGACTGGTTTCCTGCAAACCGGTGCCGGCCGCGGAGACGATTCCCACCGGTCCGGCAGGGATCACGTTGGCAAATGCCAGCGCCACGCCGTTTAGGATGGCCGTCCCTGCTCCGGGACCCATCACCAGCAGACCGTGGTCGCGGCCGTATTTTTTAAGCGCCAGTTCGTCTTCCTTGCTGACGTTGTCGCTGAAGAGCAATACGTGCATGCCTGAGTAAAGACATTCCCAGGCTTCTTCTGCGGCATAACGGCCTGCGACGGAGATGGTGGCCACGTTGGCATTGGGGCGGGCTTTTACGGCACTACGTACCGTCTTGGGGCGGAACTCCATCTTGTCGTCTGCAGCAACCTTCTTGTTCAAGAGGACATCAGCTTCAGCGAGAGCATCATCCACATTCTCTGTCGATTTAACTGAGATCACCAGGTCGTTTGGAGTGGCTTTCCTGGCTTCAGCCGTTAACAAACCGGACTGTTCGAGCAGGGCTTTGTTCGCATCTGTTCCCATTACAACTGAGGCATCCTGAACTCCAGGGAACTTTGCCAATTCCTTCGCTACGAGCATCAGGTTGACTGAGTCGTGGTACTCGCTGGTTTTTACCAGTGACTTGACAGTCAATTTGACCTCCGTTTCTAGAAATATTCCCTGAGGATTCAATTTTAAATCCTCAGGGTAATCGATCAATGGATTACAAAACACCGCCCATGATGGCAAGGACAACACCACCGGCGATAACACTACCGAGTTGACCGGCAGCGTTGGCTCCCATGGCGTGCATGAGGAGGAAGTTTTGTTCGTCATAATTCTGACCGAAGCGCTGGATGATACGTGCAGACATCGGGAATGCACTGATGCCGGCAGCGCCGATAAGGGGATTGAATTTCTTTCCGGAAAGTATGTACATCAACTTTCCCAACAACAAA
>CAYWCH010000233.1:0-2892 GCA_964456715.1 uncultured Anaerolinea sp.
GTGTAATCAGAGAGTAATCTATTGATTGGAAAGAAAAGCGCATGGCCCGCGTTGTCGCGGGTGACGAGGATGAGGGTTCTCCACCGCGAGGTGGAGTTAACCGGGAAACCGGGAAAATCGAAAGATCAGCGGATGCCCTCCGGAGGGTAAACCACCCCCCGAACTTTCCAGGTTGTAAATAAAACTAATCGATGCTTGTGCTTACACAGCACACGTCTGTTTTGCATTCTTTTGCAAAGCATATAACACTATGGAGGACATATGTGTGGAATTGTTGGCTACATCGGTGAGCAAGATGTAACGCCGATCATATTGAAAGGCCTGAAGAAACTGGAATACCGTGGATATGATTCCGCGGGGATCGCCATATTGACCAATGGTCACATCGAGGTCAGGAGAGATGCGGGCAAACTAGCAAATCTCGAAAAACTTGTTAGCGAGAATCCGATCAAAGGCAGGATGGGGATCGGTCACACACGCTGGGCAACGCATGGCGAGCCAACTGCGCGCAACGCCCATCCGCATATGGGAAGCACCGGTGAAGTGGTGGTTGTTCACAACGGCATTGTTGAAAATTTTATCGAATTAAAGGAAGAGCTGACACGCGATGGTGTTTCCTTCCAGTCTGATACAGACACCGAGACGATCGTGCTTCTGATCGAAAAGTATATGAAAGCCGGTATGGATCTTGAAGGCGCAGCTCGCAAAACGCTGGCCAGGCTTAAAGGCGCTCATGGTGTCGTTACTTTCACATCAAAGGAACCAAACAAAATCATCGCAGCCCGAATCGGCAATGCCGGTGGTGTGGTTTTGGGTCTGGGCGAAGGGGAGAATTTCATTGCCTCAGATATACCCGCGATCATGGAACATACACGACGCTTGATTTTTCTGGAACCGCGTCAAATGGCGATCGTAACCCGTGAAGGAGTGGACATCTCCACCATTGAAGGTACCCCGATCGCTCCAAAGATTTCCACGGTTGCTTGGGATCCGATCGCGGCAGAGAAGGGTGAATACCGTCATTTCATGCAGAAAGAGATCCACGAGCAAGTTCGATCGCTCAACGACACGCTGGCAGGTCGGGTTGATTTCGAAAATGGCACCATCCGATTACCACATCTTAACCTGGATGCTGACATTGCATCCTCGAGTAATAAAATCGTGATTACGGCTTGCGGTACTGCCTGGCATGCCGGTATGGTCGGTCGAGTCCTGCTGGAACGGATCGCACGCATCCCTACTGTGGTGGAGATCGCTTCCGAGTTCCGTTACGCTGATCCGATCATTGATGAACACACCATCGTTTTGGCAATCAGCCAATCGGGTGAGACTGCGGATACGCTGGCAGCCATGGACGAAGCCAGAAAGCGTGGAGCGCGGCTATGGTCGATCGTCAACGCGATTGGCTCGCAGGCGATGCGGATCGCGGATGGCTACATATCCATGCAGACGGGACCGGAGATCGGTGTGGCTTCGACCAAGGCTTTCACCGCGCCATTGATCGATCTTTATATGCTGGCCATTCACTTGGCCGATCTGCGCGGAACGATCACCACTGAGCAACGCAAAAATTTGGTCAATGAACTCAGACTGGTTCCTGAGTTGGTTGGCCGCTGTTTGGACCGGGAAAATGAGATTAAAGAGATCGCGCAGGTGTTGAAAGACGTCCGCGACATGCTTTACCTGGGTCGGGGCATCAACATGCCGATCGCGTATGAAGGAGCTCTCAAGCTTAAGGAGATTTCGTATATCCACGCAGAGGCATACCCGGCAGGGGAGATGAAGCACGGGCCGATCGCGCTGGTGGACAAGGACATGCCTGTGCTGGCCTTGGCCACGAAAGACATCTGGTACGAAAAAATGATCAGCCAAATTGAACAGGCGAAGGCTCGCGGCGGGATTGTGGTGGCAGTAGCCACTGAAGGCGACGATCGCGTAGCCAGTCTGGTCGATAAGGTGATCTGGGTGCCTGAAACGGCGTGGATGCTGAGCCCGGTAATCAACGTGATCCCGCTGCAATTGCTGGCGTATCACATTGCCTGTCTGCGGGGATTGGATGTAGACCAACCCCGAAACCTGGCTAAATCGGTGACAGTCGAGTAAAAAAAATCAAGAACCACCCCTTCGAAAAGGGGTGGTTCTTTGAAACTAAAGTAAAATTACACAACACTTTGGAAGCTCCGGAGGGAGAATGACCGGCGGATACATCGAAAAAAGGATCAAGCGAGCAAATTCAAAATTAATCATTTTTGGAATCATCGGGCTGATCATTGTTTTGGTCGCGATGCTTAGCAGTATAAATTATTACATCCAATTCTTTTCAGGGCCGTATCTGCTCACGAGCGATGATCTCAACCAATTCATGGCTTCCAATGATATAAACAAAAGATACGTCACAGTAATTATCGATCAGCTCTTTGATTCGGGTATGTATACATCGTCAACAGAAGATGATGGCACAGCAACGATTGAAGAACGCCGATACATTGTGACTGTGGATGATCTGCAATTTGTCTATAGTTCTGATTCCTACAATGGAGAGAAGACGCTGACAGGACAACTCTACTGGCTGGCAAGCGGGTACGACGAGCAATTCGCAAGGATAGCCAGAAATTCAGCTTTAAATTCGGGAAGCCACACATTCCTTCCATTTGTTTTGGTTGACGAGAATTTCACCTATCGCGGGGTTGTTGGCCTGGTGATTGCCGGATTAGTCCTTCTCCTGGCTATTCTTTTATTAGTCAAAGGAATCCAGGGAGTGTTGCATCCGGAATCGAACCACGGTTTGCGAGCGCTTCAGAAACTTGGACCTATCGATTTCACGATCAGCCGCATCAATAGTGAAATGGAATTTCCGCATCAATCGCTTGGTAAAACGCATTTTCTGACAAC
>CAYWCH010000233.1:2912-4312 GCA_964456715.1 uncultured Anaerolinea sp.
AGCGGTGCGTTATGAGGACATTGTTTGGGTCTACAAGCAGAGCGTTGCCAACAAAAATTTCGGTATCAAGTTCGCGAATGTTGAGGCATTGATCATCAACGACCGCTTTGAGAGATCCATTTACCTGCCCTGGAAAACGGGTCAACTAGACGCCGCGATGTCAATGTTGCTTCCGCATATCCCGTATTCATACAAGGGATTTTCAGACGAATTGGCGAACGTCTGGAGACAAAATCCGCAGACATTGATTCGGAGCGTCGAAGAACGGGGGTATACCGGGGGCACTCCGGCTTCGCCACCCGAGAATCCACCAACGGAGAACACTTCTGCTCCAATAGAAGGGGAGGGTTGAAGTATCGCTCCTTTTATTGTGATCAAAAAGGAAAACCAACGAATACTATGTTAAAATTTCATCTGCGCCGGGACTTGTTTCCAGGCTTGTGCTAGGATTGATTTATGTTTAATTCAGATACCGAGTTGTTCTTTCCGATCAGGGTGATTCCTTCGCTCCGTTCCATACGGGGAAAAGAATGGGAGGGTTTGATCGATCGACTGAGCAAGCCAAAAGCTGAAGAAGTCGATCAAATCGCTTTCACCACCCTGGTGGTCAAACTGGCCGGCTGTACTGGCTGCGATGCCGATTCGTTCCGAGCCATGCGAGGATGTACCCAATGCGCACGCATGGTACTAAAAAGATACAAAGGATCCGATGCCGAACTGTTGAATCAATTCGAACAATCGAAGAACGAAGTAAATGAGTTCCTGAAAAAACGCAAAGAATCGAACCTTTGAGCAGACCCAATGATAGTAAAATTGCATGGTCTGAAAAGTGTTGATGATTTAGGAAGAGTGAAAACGATGACAGAGAATTCCACGCCAAATATTGTGGGTGTGCGCTTCACAAAAGTCGGAAAGGTCTATCATTTCGATGCGAACAAATTCGTAAATCTGCAGTCAGGGGATGTGGTGATCGTTGAGACCAGCCGCGGAATGCAGATTGGTGAAGTGATAAGCCGCGTCGCAAATCCGACCCCGCCGCCGGAAGGCAGCTGGAAGACGATCGACCGGTTGGCAACTCCTCGCGATCTGTTGCAGCGTCAAAGCTGGCAGGAAAAGGAACCCGAGGTCGTGGCTGCCAGCCGCAAGCGCGCGGGAGAATTGAAGCTTTCTGCGATCAAGATCGTTTCGGCTGAATACAGTTACGACGGATCACGCTTGACGATCTTTTTCAGCACGGATTCTGAAGATAAAGTCGACTTGAAATCATTACGCTCTGATATGCAGCGTGCTTTTGGACCTGCCCAGGTGGACGTGCGGCAAATCGGACCAAGAGATGTAGCGAAGTTCATGGGCGGCATGGGTGCGTGCGGACTGGAAACTCGCTGCTGCGCCATGTTCAT
>CAYWCH010000234.1:0-4312 GCA_964456715.1 uncultured Anaerolinea sp.
TCTGTATCGATGAATGAGGCCCGCGGCTTGCTGAATTTTGGGCTGCAGCACTGGGTCTCCAGCCTGGGTTCCAGTTTGTTCGGTCAAATGGACAGGATCCTGGTCAACGCCTTGCTGGGTTCGACCGTGAGCGGCATCTACTCAGCAGCCACCTCGATCACGACCAAGATCAACGAATTAAGTGCCATCCCCATCAAGGTGATCACTCCGGCGGTCAGCGCGGAGAAAGCCAAAGAGAATTATTCGTTGATCCGGCAGATCTATATGAAGGCCACAAATCTAAATGGGGTCGTGGTGTTGTTGATCGCCTTACCGCTCATCTTTTGGGCTGACCTGGTGGCGAAAGTCATGGTGGATGGAGAAGCCATCCTCTCCTTTGCCGCGATCCTGCCCCTGCTCGCCTGTATCTACGGAGTCTATTCGCTGGCAGCTTCGGGCTTCTTCCTGATGCTCGGTCTGGGTAAACCAAAAGTGAATGCCATTTTAGGAATCGCCGGCGGGTTGGGATTGTGCGTATTGATGCCCCTCCTGGCTCCCCGTCTGGGTATCCAGGGAGCGGTCTGGTCAAACGCAGCCTATATCGTGGTGATCGCCATCAATTTTTACGGAGCCAGGAGCCTGAAAATTAGTTTTGGTGACTATTCCAACACATTCTTCCGCAGCGCGATCGTATTATGCGTCTGGACGATTTTGATTATTCTCTTCCCTCCCGCCGGGATGACAATCGGTTTACGCCTGGTTGTCTTCTTTGTAGCAGGCGCGGCTTCGTTGATCTTCAGTCTCGGCCTGACTGAGACAAAAGTACTTCTGTCACAAATTAAGAATCGTATGGATCGCTGCAACTCAGGAATAAAAAAAGAAAAGCCTGTGTAAATCAAATCACAGACTTTTTCTTTCATGTGTCCCGGTTTTTACTGGTTTAGATATTCCGCGATGTATTCGTTTTTGTCTTCAAGCGCCGTCACCCGATAACCAACCCCTGCGAAATAATTTTTGATGTCTTTGAATGAAACTGCAAAATTGGCCATCAGTTTATCGAAGCATTCAAAGATCACTACAGGATGATATTTTTGCAAGGTGGCCTTCGCCCCTTCCAACACCATGAGCTCCGCACCTTCCACGTCGATCTTGATCAACCCGGGATTCAATCCATATTTCTCCACAAGCACATCCAATGTATTGCAATCCACCTGAACCCTGGTCGAGCGGGTCTCTTTCATCGCTTCATGGACGATCTCATTCCCCAATGTTGAGTATTCTTCATTACCCTCGACGAAGTTAATGAAAGCAGGTTTGTTAGAATTCCCTGCCACCCCTTCGAAAACGATCACCGAATCGGCCGCCCGATTCTTGTGAATATTGGAATGGAGCAGTTGCAACGCTCCCGGTGTGGGTTCCACTGCAAGCACTTTCTTTCCAGGCGCGATCTGTTTGGCCATCAATATGGTGAATAATCCAATATTTGCCCCAACATCGATGACATCCTTGGCCGGATCGAGGTTTTGCAGGAGCAGTTCCCGGATATCCGTCTCATATCCATCGAACAGGGCAATCGTCCTGAACACGTGCGAGCGCACATCCATATCGAAAACGCCAAAATAATCCGGCATATTCACCGTGACCACACGGGATTCCACTCTGGCAAATATTCTCTCGAAGACAGCGTGTAGATTCTTCAGGCGGCGATTGAGCACCCACCTTCTGACAAGGATGAACGGGTAAAGAAGAGTATGGATTACTTTGTTCTTTTTGATAAACCTCTTCAGGCGTTTTTGATTCATGGTCCATGCTCCCAAAATTACCGGTCTAGATGTGTTGTTGCAATAATCTTCATTTACGAATAACCAATTATCATGCCGAACTCTTGATTTGTGGAGTCAATCCCGGTAATCACCTTTCGGTTCTATGAGATTCATCCCCTTCAATCTTGTTTCTAATATGTATCTTTTCTCTTTTATAAAGTGAATTTCATGCTGGTAACGATCGTCACCCCATCATTCAACCAGGGCAGCTACTTACCCAACCTGATCGGTTCTGTCAAAGCACAGACCTATCGGCCGGTCGAGCATATCATTTTCGATGGGGCATCGAGCGATAATACCGTGGATTTACTGCGAGCTTACGCAAACAACCCGGACGGCATCGAGGTCAGATGGAAGAGCGAGAAAGACCGTGGTCAGGCACACGCGGTCAATAAGGGATTCGAGGCGGCCAAAGGCGAGGTCATTGGCTGGCTCAACTCGGACGATGTCTATTTTCACACGGGGGTCATCGAACGGGTTGTCCGTGAATTTGCAGTCAACCCCGAAGTGGATGTAATCTTTGGCAACGTAGCAAAGATCAGTGCCGACAACCTGATCAGCCTCATCTGGTGGATCCCCGATTTCAACTATGAGCGTATGTTCTTCGACGGCAAGGTTAGCCAGCCCGCGGTCTTCATGCGTCGCCGCGTTGTGGAAGAAAACAAACTACGGGAAGATACGTTGGCGCTGGATTATGAATACTGGTTGAGGATCGGAAAACACTGCCGCTTCATGCACATCAACGATGTTTTCGCCGGCGACCGCAGCCAGCCGGAACGGATCAGTTTTACCCGAAGTGATGAGTTAATGGCTTCACATCTCTTCGCAAAACAGGAGCATCTTCCCAGCATCCCGAAGCTGCACCAGACATGGTTCCGGGTCAGCAGTGTACCACTGCGGGGGTGGTATCGGGTACTCGGCCTCTTCGAATTGCTCAAGCTGCGCAGGCGATCTGCTTTTCTGGCCTTCCCTGCCCGGTTCGACAGCATGAAGCGTTCCTTTGTCCGCCAGCTTTTCACCCGCATCAACGATCTGCCGGTTGTCGATGATCATGATGCCGCAGCGCACACTTCACAGGAGACAACCGCATGAGAACCGCAGGTTTGATCCTAATCTCCCTACTGTTGGCGGCTGTCATCGGCATCCTTTCTGCGCTGCTGCCGCCTGTTTACGTGATCACCCTTTCGGTGGGAGGGGTGATCTTCATCCTGCTCTTGTTCCGCAAGATCAAACCTATTTGGCTCATCGCTGCCGTGGTGATCATTACCCCATTCTATGACCTTCTGCGGGCAACCTATCTTAAAAACATTAATTTCATCGGTGCCTGGCAAGAAATGGTAGCCGTGCTACTGGTATTTGCATTTCTCTTCAACATCCGTCAGAGAAATTTCCACCTGCCACGACTGGGAATCGTCGACCTGCTGGTAATCATTTACGTATTATGGAACTTCACCGAGGTCTTTCAATCACCTTCCATCGGCGCTGGCCTTTACGTCTGGCGATGGTACACCATTGGCCCCTTCTTCTATTTCATCTTCAGGTTCTTCCCCCTCGATGCCGCAGAAGAATGGACACTATACCGTGCAACGATCATCGGTCTGGTTGGAGCAGCAGTCTACACCTTCTACCAGTATTTCATCATGGGTCCAGAGAAAGCCGCACAATTCGTCGGGTCACTGGGTTTTACCGCCTTTTATCGCATCGGTTGGAGACTGCCGGGGCCGTTCTCGTCCCCGTTGGTGGCAAGTGCTTGTTTCTCGCTGCTGCTGGTCTTCGGGTTCACGCTGCTCTTGAAACAAGGCGGATCCCTGTGGGGATTGGGATTGTTCGGTATCGGGGCACTGGCCATCTTCATCACCCTTTCGCGCTCAGGCATCGCTATTGCACTGTTTGCCATCCTAGCCATTGTCCTGTTGAGTTTTTCGAGGCTGAAGAAAAAAATTGTCGTCTTTGCGTTCGGAGTTTCCTTGATCGCCTTGCTGTTGTTCCAATTCCCCAAGATCTTCCCGCTATCACAGCAATTCGTCAACTTCGTCTTCAGCACAGATGTCAACCGGTACGACGTTAGCAGGTTCGAGATCTTCAAGAATATCGTGGCAGACGCCTTCTCCAAGTACCCGCTTGGGTTTGGTTTTGGTGGCGGCGGCGCTATCTCCCATACCGCGTATGCCCTGTTCGGCGGTGATCCCACCCGACTGATGATCGCTAACAACCTGGGCGGCGACAGCGTTTTCTTTGCGACCCTGCAGACTTCGGGATTCATCGGGTTCCTGCTCATCGTAGGTATTTATTGCGGATTCATCCTGTTCGGATTGCGCACCTTCAGATACATCACGCTGAATGACGAAAAGATCAGACAGTTGTTCTTGATCGGATTCTTTATCGGCGTTACATTCACCCTCGCCAACCTCACAGACGTGTGGCCAATCAAGTTCTACGTTTGGACCTTCGGCGCCATGGTCATCAACCATTACTTCCACAACAAGCCGTTCCATACACTCAAGGACGTT
>CAYWCH010000235.1:0-2946 GCA_964456715.1 uncultured Anaerolinea sp.
CAAGACAAAGATAACCAAACGAGCAGCTTTTTTGGTTGATGAAGAAAGACGAGTGAACATTACAGCCTCCAGAAAGATTGAATTGGTAAATCAATAGATTGATTATCCTCCCGGGTAGGCTTCAAACCAGGCTTCAACAGGGGCTTCCAAATATTCAATTCTCTGAGAGTTTTTTAAGATTTACGGGTATATTTATCGCATTAGGTTTTCAAACAATTCGGCCGTTTGCATCCCTGGTTCAACACCCAGTTCAGCCAGTAGGGTTTGCTTGCAGGTTTCGAAAGTTCTTTTTATTGAAGAGCGATCGCCTTGTGAAGCATATACCTGCATCAGTATCCTGTATGCGGCCTCGGTACAGCGATCTTGTTCAAGAACCTTTTTAATATATTGCATCGCTGCTGCAGGGTGTTCATTTTTTATAAGAAGGGCAGAAAGCCTCAAGCCAGCTCCAATAAATAATTGCTCGTAGTTTTGTCGTTGCGCCAACACCCAGGTTTGATCCACCTTGGGGAGGAACGGTCCCTGGTAGACGCGATTGCCGCCTTTAGGTGCTTGATCTGGATGTCTTCTTCATCCTCTGGATGGACTGCCGCCAATTCTCGGGTAAACCTTTCAACATCGTACTCGTAATCGATGGCACGGTTGAATTCATAAGTTTCATTGGTAAAAGTAACCGAATCGTTGCCAATCGCCCGGCGCAATCGATAAATGGCATTCTTGAACCTGATCTTCAACTCTTCAGCAGATGAGTCCGGCCAAAAAGCTGCGCCGATTTCCTCTTTAGTTACTCCATTGGGATTTGATAATATGAAGAAAAAGAGATCACGGGATGTTTGCGATTGCCATTCCGTTGAACTAATAATCTGATCGCCTAATTTAACTTGCATTTTCCCGAAAGCTCGAATGTACAATTGATAACTCGTGAATTGAATACTGGTATTCTGGCGGCGAATATTCTTTCGGATCTCAGGCGTTTTCCCTTGAAAATCGTTGATCAGTTGAAGTAGATAGGTCAGCGGTTCAAATCCAATAATATGTTGATTTGCGTCTTCGAATACACTCATAAATTCATTGCCAATCTGCACCAAGACATTTCTTGCTGATTCCACCATTGAAGTATCTCGAATATTTTGAAGAGTGACTTGAGCTTGTGCCCATTTTTTATTTTTTAATAAAGCTACAGTCCTAAGAAGGTTTGCTCTTAATCCCTCAGTAATCTCGCTTTTATTGCTGAAACTAGAAATTAATCCATTCAAATCCTCTGCAACGCTTTGATCATCTCCCCTTCTTAATGACAAAGCTGCTTTTTCTAATCGGCAAATATTCTTTTCATATTCATATCCATTATCAAGCGCCTTTTTCATTGCCAAATCAATGGTATTGGAAGCTTCCGGGAAATTTCCCTCAATTCGTTCCAACACCGAAGAAGACAACTCTAAATAAAAACTCATTTCTGGCTCATCAAGCGCAGTAACTATTTCTCTTACCAAAGAATATGCCTGTTTTGCTTCGTTGAACGCTCCCAGATCTCTGAAAAGGTCACCCATACTGATCAGAATAAAACCTTCAACCCTGGGATACATGGTTAACCTTGCATGCTGTAAAGATCGCTCGAAAGATAATGCTGCTTGTTCATATTGCCCACGAAGATGCTGCAAATATCCCAAATTATTCAGAACATTCGCCTGCCACATGGAATTTCCTGAAGATTGCCATTGCTTGAGGGCTTCCTGGTAGGCTTTTTCGGCGTTTTCAAAATTGCCGAGTCGGCGCTGCGCCAGTCCCATTTCCATCAGTACACCGGCAATCTCTTCCTTTTTACCGAATGAGCTGAACAGGTATCGGGCTTTAGATAACGAATCGAGCGCGGTGATGAGATCCCCCTGTTGGAATAGACTCAGTCCGCGTGCCCGGTATGCCTCGGCACACAATTCTTCCATGCCGACATGGTTCTCAGCAATGGCAATGGCTTCAGTGGCATCCTGCAGCGAAGCGGAATAATCGCCCATGTGATTACGTAGAATGCTGCGCCGGTTGAGTGAGCGGCACAGGTCCAGTTCCTTTCCGGGCAGCCGCAACCCGGTGATCGCCTGGTCAAAAAGATCCAGACTCTCTTTGGTCTTTCCCCTGAAGAAAGCAATGGTCGCCTTGATCGAGATCAGTTCCGGGGCGGCTTTCAATAAGTCATCCGCCAGATTATCCACCCAGTTCGACAGTGTTACCAGTTTGCCGCCATTGATAAAGGAAGGCGCTGCCTTATAGATCAGATCAAAAATGCCTGCCTGGTCATCCTGCCGGCTGAGGATCTCATAAGCCCGTTCCCATTGATTTTGCTCAATGTAGTATTTCGAAAGTGCCCTCTCGATCTTTTCGGTTTCTTCTGAGTATTGCAGCCGCATGCGGTTTTGCAGAAAATCGCGGAAAAGGTGATGATAGCGCAGAAATAATACATCCTCGCCCACTGAAAGCACAAAAAGATTATCCCGCATGATCTGTGAAATTTTGTCATTCCAGGGATAATTTTTGAGCGCCAGGGTTTTTCCGATCACTTTTTCACAGAGCTGGGCATCAAATTCCTCCAGCAACGACGTGCGCAGCAGGAATTGTTGTACATCTTCAGTTTGACGGTCGAAAACTTGTTGTGCCAGGTATTCGTATACTCCAATCCCCGAAACCTTGGTCAACCTGGAGCGGTCTTCAGAACCCCTTGCGCTGATCTGTGCTGTCAACAACAGACCGGTGATCCAACCTTCAGTCTGCGTGACCAGTTCCACTGCGCGACTATCCGAGATGGTCTGATGGTAATTTTCGGAGAGCAATTGTTTTACTTCATCGGGTAAAAACGCCAGTTCTTCAAAGCTCAAACCTGAGACCTGGTTCCGTGCTACCAGCAATGAAAGGTCCGGCAAGGTCAACAACACCCGCGATGAGATAATGAAATGGCAA
>CAYWCH010000235.1:2956-4306 GCA_964456715.1 uncultured Anaerolinea sp.
TCTCGGCCATTTCCTGGACGATACGGTTAATAAACGGTTCAATCTGCTTGCCATCCCGCACCAGGTGGTAATCTTCAATGACGAACACGAAATGCTCTGTGATATTCTCAAAAGCATCGTTAACAATGGCTGCGATCACAGGATCATAATTCAACCTGTCCTGGTTGAGTTCTGAAAGCGCTGCCATGGCTTTTTTGCCAAATCCGGGGAATTTTATTTTCAGTGCTGAGACAAAATGGGCAATAAACCGCTGCGGATCGCAATCCAATGAATCCAATGAAAGCCAGCACACCGGCAATTGTGTGGAGCAGGCATAATCGACCAAAAGCGAAGTTTTACCATACCCGGCCGGGGCTGCGAGGATCAAGAGGCGGTAATCCAGGATACTTTGCAGGAATTCAAGCAAACGGGGCCGCGACAATACCTCACTGCGTCGACGTGGGATCATGATTTTGGTTTTGATCACCGCAGTCTCAATTTTCATAACGGCAAAACTACCTTGTTCTAATCAAGGAATTATTCTTTCATGATAATACACTAGAGGATACGATTTTACAACCAAACCAAACATCATTTACGAACGAATTTACTCCTTATCGGGCTGAAAATGCTTTTATAATGAAATCCATATCGGGTGACGCTATATCGTAATCCATTGGGAAACATCCATTTTAAAGTAGAGGAAATCATGTTCACCTTTCTATCAAAATTCTTACCGCTTTTTGTTTACCCACTCGGGTTTGCCAGTTTACTACTCTTTCTGGCATTCATTTTCTGGAAAAAAAGGAAAGTAACTTTCTTTTTCATTCTGTTTGCTTTTCTGTTGCTCTGCTTGGGTGGAAATAAGTATGTGGCGTTTTCACTGGTAAAATCATTGGAATGGCAATACCTGCCAACTGAATTGCCCGTCCAGGCGGACGCGATCGTCGTCCTTGGCGGCGCGACCGAGTCAGCTCTCTATCCGCGTCCCGATGTGGAACTGAACGCTGCAGTCGACCGGCTCTTTCATGGTGCCGCTCTATACCACGAAGGTAAAGCTCCTTACGTCCTGCTTAGCGGTGGGGATATTGATTTTCTCACCCTCAGCGATGTCTCCCCTGCAAAGGACATGGCCAGTGTGATGGAGATGCTGGGTGTCCCAGAAGATGCCCTCTGGCTGCAGGGGAATTCTCAGAACACCTATGAGGATGCCCTCTATAGCTGCAAAATGCTCAAAGAAAAAGGGGCGGAAACCATCATCCTGGTTACGTCGGCCATGCACATGCCTCGCTCTGTGGCTGTTTTTGAAAAGCAGGGCTGCGAAGTGATCCCCTCCCCGGCAGACTTTACCATCACCGAGGCGGCCTGGAC
>CAYWCH010000236.1:0-4297 GCA_964456715.1 uncultured Anaerolinea sp.
GCACGGGCAATCGAAAGCAGTTGGCGCTGACCCTGTGACAGACCGCTTCCATCCCCTGATAGCACCGTGTTGTAACCCTCAGGAAGCATACGAATGAACGAATCAGCATTGGCCAGTTTGGCTGCTTCAATGCATTCCTTATCCGTGGCATCAAGCCGGCCATACCGCAAGTTTTCCATCACCGTACCGGTAAACAGGTTCACATCCTGCAGCACCATCGCCAGTGATCGACGTAAATCGCTCTTTTTGATCTTGCGAATGTTGATCCCGTCGTAGCGGATCTTGCCATCGGCAATATCATAGAATCGGTTGATCAAGTTGGTGATCGTGGTCTTGCCAGCGCCGGTTGCTCCCACGAAAGCCACCTTCTGACCCGGTTTGGCGTAGAGCGTGATGTTGTGAAGAACCAGCTTGTCTTCCAGATAGGCAAAATCGACATCGAAAAAGCGGATCTCACCTTTCAACTCAGTATATGTCAGGCTGCCATCAGAGTGCGGATGCTTCCAGGCCCAGGTACCGGTGATCTCATTCGCTTCGATGAGTTCCTCCCCCTGTTTTCTGACGTTGACCAGGGTCACGTAACCTTCATCCTGTTCGCTCTCCTCGTCGATCAATTCAAAGATACGCTCAGCGCCTGCAAGCGCCATGATGATCGAGGAGATCTGCTGCGATACCTGTCCGATCGGCTGGACAAAGCTGCGCGAAAGCTGGAGGAAGGACGCGATCATCCCCAGGGTCACCGTGTTGACACCGCTGAAGCTCACGTTGGTCATTCCCGATATCGCCATGAGCCCGCCCACCACTGCCAAAAGGATATATTGCAAATACCCCACGTTGTTCATGATCGGACCAAGCAAGTTGGCAAATTTGTTGGCCTCGGTGGCGTTGACGCACAACTCTCCGTTCTTTTTATCGAATTCTTCTTTGACCTTTGTCTCGCGGCAAAATACCTTGACCACTTTTTGTCCATTGATCATCTCTTCGATATAACCGTTCAACTCTCCAAGTGAACGCTGCTGTTGAATGAAATATCTGCTGCTCTGGCCTACCGTATTACCGCTGGCTTTGACCATGATGAACACGAACACAGCAACAACAAGAGAGAGCCAGAAGCTGATCGACAACATGGCAACAAAAACCGTGATGATCGTCATCAACGAGGAGATGACCTGTGGAATACTCTGCGTGATCATTTGACGCAGCGTATCGGTATCATTTGTAAAGTAGCTCATCACGTCACCGTGAGAGTGGGTATCAAAGTACTTGATCGGCAGGGTCTGCATGCGGGAGAACATATCGTCACGAATCTTTTTCAGCACCCCCTGGGCTACTCCCACCATGATCCAGTTATAGAACAACGAAGCGACAGCGCCCGTCAAATAAAGACCTGCCATCATTGCGAGGATGCGCAATAAACCCGAGAAATCAGGGGTGGATTGCAGAAGCAAAGGCGCGATATAGTTATCGATCAACGTGCGCAGGAATAACGCGGATGCCACCCCTACTGCCGCGCTGAGCATGATACAAACAATCACGATGATGAGCCTCGCTTTGTATAGGCCCAAATAGGAAAACAACCTGCGCGCGGTTTCTTTCTTGAATCTCATTTTCTTATCCATGGAGGCGTCCTTTCGACTGTGATTCATAGACCTCCTTGTAGATCGCGTTGGTTCGCAGCAATTCGGCGTGTGTTCCAACGCCTTCTATCCGTCCGTTATCGAGGATGACAATTTTATCGGCGTCCTTCACCGACGAAACCCGCTGCGCAATGATCAGTTTGGTGACCTCGGGGATCTCCTTCTTGAAAGCCTGGTTGATCAATGAATCAGTTTTCGTGTCAACCGCGCTGGTGGAATCGTCCAGGATCAGAATTTTTGGGTTCTTCAGCAGCGCGCGCGCAATGCACAGGCGCTGTTTCTGTCCGCCCGATACATTTGTGCCGCCCTGTTCGATGTGCGTGTCATATCCATCAGGAAAACGCGTGATGAAACTATCCGCCTGAGCCATCCGGCTGGCGCGCCTGATCTCTTCGTCGGTCGCCTGCTCGTTTCCCCACTTCAGATTCTCCTTTATGGTCCCGGAGAATAGCTCGTTTTTCTGAAGTACCATGGCCACCTGGTTGCGCAGGGATTCAATGTCGTACTCGCGCACATCCACGCCGCCAACGGTCACTCTACCTGCGGTGACGTCGTACAACCTTGGGATCAACTGCACCAGACTGGTTTTTGATGAGCCGGTTGTGCCGAGAATACCCACTGTTTCTCCCGGGCGGATGTGCAGGTTGATTCCATCCAGGCATGGTGTCTCAGCGTTCCGTGAATAATAGAAACTGACATTTTCAAAACAGATCTCACCGCTTTTTACTTCATGGATGGGGTTCTCGGGGTTATGCAGATCGCTTTTCTCGGTCAGTAACTCGTAAATGCGTTCCGTGGACGCCCTGGAAATGACGATCATCACCAGGATCATCGAAAGCATCATCAAACTCATCAAAATCTGCATAGTATAGCTGAACAGGCTCATCAATTCGCCGGTACTCAAACCAAGGTCCGGATTCCCTCCGGAGGCAACCACAGCCCTGGCGCCAAACCATGAAAGCAGCAGCATGCAGGAATAGACGCATATCTGCATCAGTGGCGCGTTGAAAGCGATCGTCTTTTCCGCCTTCGAGAAATCCTCGTAGATTTTTTTCGAGATTGCGTCAAATTTACTGATCTCGTGCTCTTCCCTCACGAATGATTTGACCACACGAATCCCGCGCAGGTTTTCCTGAACATCGTTGTTCAACCTGTCATACGTTTTAAAAACGCTTGTAAAAAGCGGGTGGGCCCTGTTGATGATCAGAACCAGTCCGATCGCCAGGACGGGAATGGCACCGAGAAAGATGAGCGAGAGTTTGCCATCAATGCTAATTGCCGCTGCCAGAGAGAAGAGCATCATCGCCGGTGCGCGCATCCCCATACGGATGATCATCTGATAGGCCATCTGGACGTTCGAGACATCCGTGGTCAGCCTGGTGATGATACTGCCGGTGGAAAATCGGTCGATATTTGAGAAGGAAAATTCCTGAACGTTGATATACATGTCATGACGCAAATTCTTGGCCAATCCCGAAGAGGCAATAGCGGCTTTCTTCCCAGCCATGATGCCGAAAAACAACGAAACCATGGCACAAGCAAACAAAACAGCACCGATCTTGAGGATCGTGCTCATATTCCCCTTATCGATGCCGTTGTCAATCAGCCTGGCCATAAATAGTGGAATGATGACCTCCATGACAACTTCACCCAGAATGAACACAGCAGAGAGGATGGAGTCTCTGGTATATTCCCTAACACTTTGCAGCAATTTCTTGATCATAAACCTCTTCCTGGAGTATCGATATCGATAATGCGAATCTTCTAAATCACTTCGAGAGCATGTTGCAGCATCATGCTTCTGAAAGGTTCTTCTTCAATCTGACAAGGAATGAGTGGAGCGTTTCGATTTCCTCTTCAGAAAACCCCTGGCGTAAAGCCTTTTCCAGGTTCTCACCATCTTGTTCCATCAGTTTTGCGATGTTAAGTGCTTTCTCAGTGAGCACCAATTTCCTCAACCGCGCGTCTTGCGGTACACTTTCGCGCACGATCAATCCCTTCTGCACCATCAGGTTGACCACCTTTGAAGAGGTGGAACGTGTGATGCTGAACTCCTCCTCCAGGTCGCGCTGAAAGACATCGCGGTTGTGATGGTCGGCGATATAGCCGATGATCCAGCCATTTGTGCCGGTGATGTTGTCAACGAATTTCTTGTTGGCTTTATTTTCCATAAACCTCAGCGTGAGATTACTGAGGCAGCGCAGATCGATGCCGATCCTCTGTTTAGACATAAAAACATCCTTTTTAATATGTCCGACGTCGTACAATTTGACACGCAACTATATCTTGATAAAAAAATCTTGTCAAGAGGCGAGGAGAAATAAATTGATTCTTACGTGGAAAACAGCCGATCAACCTTCGACCAGGGCAATGACCTCGTCGCGGATCACCGCTTCTTCGTCGTTCGGCACGATCCAGAGCTGGACCTTTGAGGCCGGCAAACTGATGCGGGCGGCTTGATCTGCCAGAGCAGCCCTGTTTGCTTCTCTGTCGAGAAGGATGCCCAGGTTTTCAAGGCCACTGCAGACTTTTTCGCGCAGTTTCCATGATTTCAAGCCGATATCATCGGTGAAAACAATCGCGTCGGCACCGTCCATCTGCCAGAAGAAAGAACCCAGGTAGGAGCTCAAACGGTGGGCATAAACCTCAAAGGTGATCCG
>CAYWCH010000237.1:0-986 GCA_964456715.1 uncultured Anaerolinea sp.
TATTTCCAATTGTCACCGGGAGCAGGTTATCGATGAAGAAGTTTCCCCATGTTAGGGATGCGAGGTCCAATCCTGTGCCAGCGGCAAATGATGGGTCGAACGATTTGATCAGGATGGCGACGGGGAGGATATACATGTTGGCCACGCTGTGTTCAAAACCGGCCGCGATGAAAGCAGTGATGGGGAAGACGATCGATAAGATCTTGCCGCTGGTCGTCCGTGAACTGAACGCCAGCCAGACTGCCAGACACACCAGGATATTGCACAGGATGCCCAAAACCAGCGCTTGGCTGAATGAAAATTGCACTTTGCTGTTTGCCAGATTGAGCATCGTTTTCCCCAGGTCACCGCTGGAGGCTGTATATATCCGCGAGATGAACACAAGGGCCGCGATCAGGAATGATCCGATGAAGTTGCCAATGTAAACGATTCCCCAGTTACGAAGCAACCTGTAAAAAGTGGTCTTTCGATTGATCCAGGAAATGACCATCAAATTATTGCCGGTGAATAGTTCTGCACCGCCCACAACCACCAGGATAAGCCCGAGCGAGAAAGTGAGCCCGGCCAGGACCTTCATGAACCCGTAAGGCCAGGTACCCGCCATACCGGTGACCGAAATGGCTGAAAAAACCGCGCCAAAAGCAATATACGCTCCGGCCAGGATGGCCAATAGCAGGGTGGAACTCGCATTCAGTGCGGCTTTTTTCTCGCCTGCTTCGCAAGCTTTAACAGCGATTTCTTGTGGAGAAAGAAGATCGAATTTTATCTGATCATCTTGAGAAGACATCACTTCACCTCCGCGACGAACACCTATCCCAACCAATCGACAATCTGTTGAGCAGCCTGCGGCACCAATTCCCGGGTCCGCTGTGACAATTCACGTGTGAATTGGAACTCGTAACCGCGGACCGAGACCAGCAAGGCATCGGGATGTTTTTTATTTATTACATCACTATTAGTTATACCTTGTTTTTCCAAAGGTAGAA